>JAZNJM010000018.1:0-5566 GCA_045578045.1 Eubacteriales bacterium
GAAGACATTCCCGAAAGAACCATAGTAACCCCTTCAATAGACTGCAAAAATCTGAAAGCCCAAGAAGGCGCGGTTTCATCTACTCTCAAAGCTGAAAGTCTTTCCGAATATTTCTGTTCTATATTTGCAAGTTTACCTCCACGAACAGGTTCCATAACCCAGATAGGAATATTTTTTTTATTGAGATATTCAACCTTTGCTTTGGCATCCTGATAATTCCAGTCAATATAATTAAGCTGAATCTGAACAAAGTCGATATGTTCTCCGTATGCTTCAATAAAGCCCTTTAAAATATCAAAGTTTGCGTGAATTGAAAAACCGATATGCTTGATTCTTCCAAGCTCTTTTTGCTTAACAAAATAGGAAAAATCTCCGTATTTTTCGTCATTGAGATAATGGGGATAGTTTGTTTCAGAAACGCTATGAATAAGATAAAAGTCAACGTAATCCGTTTGAAGTCTTTCAAGCTGTTTATTGAATATTTCTTCCGCTTTTCCCATATTGCCTAAATCATACCCTGGAAACTTAGTTGCAATATAAAAGCTATCTCTGGGGTATTTTGAAAGCATTTTGCCAACCAACGGCTCAGACATTCCGTTGTGATATCCCCAAGCTGTATCAAAATAGTTTATTCCGTTTTGAATTGCAAGGTCAAAAATTTCAGCAGTTTTCACTTCGTCAATATCACCGTCATTCTGCTTGTTTTCAAGCATAGGAAAACGCATACAGCCAAGACCGAGCATAGAAATTTTTTTGCCTTTAAAAAGTTTATAAACCATATATTCCTCCAAATAATACTGTCTAAAATACACCGCCTTGTTTTACACCAATATAATTATACAAACTATTTTTTTATAAGTCAATACCTTTTTTAAAATGGAATAACTTTTTTATTCCAGAACAAACTATACAATATTTCATTATTTTAAAAACCTAATTAATTTCTTAAAACACATTATTTAACGTTTATACCATACACTTGCTTTCTATTCAAAACATTTTTTAAATATACGAATACCGTTTTTTCGGCGTTCAGTTATAATATGTGATAAAATCTCTCCGCAAAGCAACAACAAGTATTAAACTCGCGTGAAAAAATCCCCAACGTTTAAAAAAACGCCCCCAAAAAGTCAGACCAAAGAATCTAACTTTTTGGGGTAGTTAAAATTAAGCTTATTGTTTGTAGTTTGGTTAAAAATTAAGCGTATTGTTTGTAATTTAAGTATAAAACTCAATTTTTTAGTATGGCATAAGAGCCAAAAGAACGTATACTAAAACTCCGCAGACACAGAAACCGCAAACTGCAAATTTAACAAGAGCTGAATACGTTCTGTAAAGACGCGATTCTTTGTCTTGAACACATTCCTCTCCGTTTGTTTCCAAACAAGTCTCAGTCTTATCTTTCATATCGGCAGAAAGAGCAATAATAGGCAAAAACAGACAGGGAACGATATATCTGAAATTCATTGTACACGTAAAAGGATATCCGAAACAGAATACAATATAGTTTCCTAAAAACGTTGCAAAAATAATAATAAACATTTGAACGAGGGTTTTGTTCATACCATAAAACTTGTTTTTAAAGAAACGGAATACAGAAACAACAGAAAAGGCAACGAGAACTAAGCCAAAAATATAAAGCATAGAGCAAATTGCCGTTCCTATGGTTGAAATAACAACTTTAATAAAATCTGAGTTTCCGGAAATAGCAAAAAACGAGTCTTCACCAAAAAGAGCTGTTTTTACTCCCCCAAGGAACATATTATATTCCCAGAAGCCAAATTCTCCTTTATCGCCCCAGATAACGAAAGGATTAAGAAGGCTGTCGCCATTTAATCCAAACAATCTTTCAATAGCCGAATGGAATCCAACGTATTGACTTGTTGTAGGGGCAAGAGACGGAACGTAAGTGAGAGGCATATCCCAAAGGATAAGGTTTTTAACTTGCCAACCAAGTCCTAAAGGAAAAACAATAACAGCGAAAACAGCAAATCCGAAAATCATATAAGGGACTTTTATTTGCTTTTCACCTTTTTTTGTAAAGATAACGTTTTCACGTTTTTTGCAAACGGAGATGAATTTAACAAGGAACACAAAAGCGATAGCAGGGGCAAGAAGTCCCATAGATAGCTTTGTGAACATAGCAAGTCCCAAGGAAACTGCAATTAAAATCAAATTAATAACTTTTGGATTTTTATACCATCTTATGGTTGTAAGTATAGCGGCAAATCCGAGAGCAATGCTCAACATATCATTATTAACTCCACCTGCAAAAAGGAAGAACCAAGGGAAAAGAGATAAAAGTGCGGTTGCTCTCAAAAGTTTCTTTCCCGAAAAGCCAAGCTCACGGAAAATTTTATATCCTGTTATCATACAAGAAGAAGAATAGAAAACCGTTAAAAGCTGAATCCCTTCAACAGCGGTTTTGTATTCCATTCCCATATTCATATTAAATCTGAGCCAAAGTCCCGCAATAATATGGTGAAAGGGAGGATGATAAAGCTGTGATAATCCTCCGCTTGGATCAACGTCTGGGAGCTTTAAATATTTTGCGATATACTCAATATATTCTGCGTGGCGGCGATTATTGAATTTTTCAAGAAGACCGTCTCCTTTTCCTGCAATAAAACGCCAAACATCGTGCTGTCGAATAGAATTATCGGCAATGGGAGTATAAAGAGCGTATATAACTCTCACAGCAAAACCTGTTAAAAAGAGAAGAAACAAGGCGTTTTGCGTTGTAAGTCTGCCCGTTTTTTTCAAAACAACAAACAAAACCGCAAGAGAAAAAGCAATTATAACAGAGCCAAGAAAAATTCCTTTATCCGTTTTATTAAAGGCTATTCCGCCAACACAAACGAGAATAAAAATCGGAGCGAGAAAAATAACTCCTCGCGGCGAAAAAACAAAATCCTCAACAGTTTTAGAAAGGTAAACAACAGCCGAAACGGAAACAAGTCCGAAAACAACAGCGGTTATCCAATTTGAAGCAAGAGGAACACTTTCCTGAGAAAAAGCAAAGTTGAACAAAACACAAAGAAAACCTAACGCCAGATATGGATGTTTTTTAACAGCGGGAAAACAATCCAAAATATTGAAATTTCTGATAATCGGTTGCTTTTCGTCATTATCTGAACCAAAATTCAACGAAGAATCGGAAATATTCTCTGAAAGATTTTCATTTTCAGAATCAACAATCTTTTCTGAACAGGACGTATTTTGGAGAGCAGACATTTCTTCAGTATCCACCCTGCTATTTGAATTATTGACAACGTTCAAAACCATACCTCACTGAAATCAAAAAGAAAATATAAATCAATTCATTTTTTCAAATTAATCAAGAAAACAAATTTTCAAACCAACCCAAAAATGAAGAATAAGAACAAAAACGAAGAATAGAAATTAATAAATCAAACTATATAAAAACTGGGTTTTTGAAGCTTTATTTTTTAGACTCAGACTTCGTCTCGTGATATTCTTTTTCGGTGTTAACCTCCCAGATAATCTTTTTATCAGAAGCAACTCCCGAAATACAGTCAACAGCACGCATAGCCGTTGCCATAGAGTGATCCATATTGTTATATCTATGTTGTCCGTTTCTTCCTACGCAATAAAGGTTATCAACAGTGTTGAGATAATCAATAACCTCGTCCATTCTGTCGTAGGTATCGAAATATGCAGGATAAGCCTTCTTGATTTTTTCTCTATGTGCATCAATAATATCAGACGTTGAAATAACTCCCATAGATGCAAGTTCTTTAGCGGCAAATCTGATACATTCCTCATCAGTCATATTCCAGAAATTGTCGCCTTCATTGCAGAAATATTCAAGCCCAATCCAAACGGTATTTTCAGGATCCTTTACCATATAAGGAGACCAGTTGTTGAATATCTGAATACGTCCCAATTTAACTTCCGTTTCCTGAACGTATATCCAACAGTCTGGAACAATATTACCAAGAGTTTTAGTTTCAGTTTCATTTTTAAGGTTGAGCTTATTAACAAGAAGACCAATGGTAACGAAATCTCTGTATGGAAGTCCTTTTGCAACTTCAACAACAGCCTTAGGAGGTTCTTCCCCTCTTATTCCGCAAACAAGGTCTTTAACGGGCATAGATGATACGAAAATATCTCCCTCAATAACGCCCTCTCCCTTTGGAGATGAGCATTTAACACCCGTTACTTTTCCATCTTTAACAATAACCTCTTTAACAGAAAAGCCTTTAAGGATTTTTCCCCCTGCTTTTTCAATATCTTCAGCACACGTTTCCCAAAGCTGACCTGGACCAAATTTTGGATACCAGAACTGCTCAATAAGAGAGGTTTCAACCTTAGAGTTGTCCCCTTTCTTTCCAAAAGCCTTTTTGAACATATCTTTAATAAGTCCAAAAATAGAAAGTCCTTTAACGCGCTGTGCGCCCCAAGAAGAATCTATTTCGCTTGGATGCCTTCCCCAGAGCTTTTCAGTATATCCCTCAAAGAACATACTGTATAAGGTTTTGCCGAAACGGTTTATATAAAAGTTTTCAAGATTAGATTCTTCCTTTTTGAAAATACTCGCTTTAATATAGCTGAATCCTGCCTTAACAGTTCTTTTGAAGCCCATATTCTTAAAGGTCTGAAACTTCATTGAGATTGGATAATCAAAAAACTTTTTAAGATAATATATTCTCGAAACACGAGTTCTTACAAGCATAACCCTATCTTCTTTTTCAGGATCAGGACCGTTTTTCTCTAAAGGCTTTTCTCTTTTCAGCTTTTTATCGTCAAAAGCAGGTTTTCCTTGAATTGGCATAAAAGAGCTCCACCAATTCATAACCTCTTCATCTTTTGAAAAGAATCTGTGTCCGCCGATATCCATTCTGTTTCCGTTATGACGAACAGTTTTTGAAATACCGCCTATATCGTTTGATTCTTCAAGTATAATAACCTCATATTTTTCAGGCATATCTTTTCTATGTAAAAGTTCATACGCCGCTGTAAGTCCTGCAGGACCTGCCCCTATAATTATAATTCTTTTCATATTGTTCCCTCTGTATTTTTGTTAATAGTTAAACTTTTTGACGTTATAATATTTTTAAATCAATTTTTATAAAGAATAATTTTTCTTGCCACAAAATTCCAAATAAGAGTTATAAGTGTTGCAATCATCTTTGCAACGTAGAACATTATTCTTATCTTATCGGAATTCCAAAGTTTTCCCAAAGAATAAACAATTATCATATTTAGTAAAAACCCGACTAATCCTATAAAGGCAAAAATAATAAATTCCTTTTTTATGTTCATATTATGCTTTTTGAATACCCAAAGAAAGCTAATGAGATAGTTTGTAATAAGACCGAAAACAAATCCTGAAGCGATGGCTATAATATCGTTTCCTCCGAGTATTTCTCTAACAATGGCAGCTATCAAAATGTCAACAACAGTTGCAACGCCACCCACAAAAAGTGAACGGAAAAGCTGTATCCACGTATCGTCTGTATCTTCAACAAAAAGAGCTTTAAACTTAAAATGAATCAAAAGCGAAAAAAGATTCTTCAAAATATTTAATTTCCTTTCCGTTTTC
>JAZNJM010000019.1:0-29670 GCA_045578045.1 Eubacteriales bacterium
AGCTCCTCAAAAATTGAACAACAATAACTTCTTTGTTAAGCGCTCCTATCAGATCGACCGTGTGTCCTCGATCTGCAGTTCTCCTTAGAAAGGAGGTGATCCAGCCGCACCTTCCGATACGGCTACCTTGTTACGACTTAACCCCAATCATCGAACCCACCTTCGACAGCTGCCTCCTTGCGGTTAGCACACTGGCTTCGGGTGTTCCCGACTTTCATGGTTTGACGGGCGGTGTGTACAAAGCCCGGGAACGTATTCACCGTAGCATGCTGATCTACGATTACTAGCAATTCCAACTTCATGCAGGCGAGTTTCAGCCTACAATCCGAACTGGGACGTCTTTTATGGGATTTGCTCCACCTCGCGGCTTAGCTTCCCTTTGTTTACGCCATTGTAGTACGTGTGTAGCCCGGAGCGTAAGGGGCATGATGATTTGACGTCGTCCCCACCTTCCTCCGTTTTGTCAACGGCAGTCCCTCTAGAGTGCTCTTGCGTAGCAACTAAAGGTAAGGGTTGCGCTCGTTGCGGGACTTAACCCAACATCTCACGACACGAGCTGACGACAACCATGCACCACCTGTCTCGCAGTTCCCCGAAGGGCACTCCCGTATCTCTACAGGATTCTGCGGATGTCAAGACCTGGTAAGGTTCTTCGCGTTGCTTCGAATTAAACCACATACTCCACTGCTTGTGCGGGCCCCCGTCAATTCCTTTGAGTTTCAACCTTGCGGCCGTACTCCCCAGGTGGATTACTTATTGTGTTAACTCCGGCACAGAAAGGGTTCCCTCCCTACACCTAGTAATCATCGTTTACGGTGTGGACTACCAGGGTATCTAATCCTGTTTGCTCCCCACACTTTCGTGCTTCAGCGTCAGTAAAAGCCCAGTAAGCCGCCTTCGCCACCGGTGTTCCTCCGAATATCTACGCATTTCACCGCTACACTCGGAATTCCGCTTACCTCTACTCCACTCAAGAATGTAAGTTTCAAATGCAGCTCCGTGGTTAAGCCACGGCATTTCACATCTGACTTTACATCCCGCCTACGCACCCTTTACACCCAATAATTCCGGATAACGCTCGCCACCTACGTATTACCGCGACTGCTGGCACGTAGTTAGTCGTGGCTTCCTCCTATGGTACCGTCATTATCGTCCCATAAGACAAAGGTTTACAATCCGAAGACCTTCTTCCCTCACGCGGCGTTGCTGGGTCAGGCTTTCGCCCATTGCCCAATATTCCCCACTGCTGCCTCCCGTAGGAGTCTGGACCGTCTCTCAGTTCCAATGTGGCCGTTCAACCTCTCAGTCCGGCTACTGATCGCAGACTTGGTGGGCCGTTACCTCACCAACTATCTAATCAGACATGAGCCCATCTTTCAGCGCATTGCTGCTTTCCCAGCAGTGAGATGCCTCACCGCTGCCTATGCGGTATTAGCAACGTTTTCACGTTGTTATCCCCCTCTGAAAGGCAAGTTGCTCATGCTTTACTCACCCGTCCGCCACTAACTCGGCACCCGTAGGCGCCTCGTCCGTTCGACTTGAATGTGTTAGGCACGCCGCCAGCGTTCATCCTGAGCCAGGATCAAACTCTTTAATGTTTGTATTACTAAAGTCTTTCGACTCTAACAATCTTAATTAATTAGTTTAACAGTTTCCTGTTTTGCTCTCTTACTTGCTTTCTTACTCTCGTAAAGTTTGTTAATTCTTAAAGGAATTGTTCGAGTTCCTTTGGTTTCGTATTTAGCTTCAGCTTTCGCTTTCGCTTCGTACTTACCTCCGTCTCTCCGTTGTTCAATTTTCAAGGTTCTTGCGCTCCCCTCGCGGACAGCTTCGCTATTCTACCACATCTTTTTCTATTTGTCAATACCTTTTTTCAATTTTTTTCGTTTTTTTTTCGACTTTTTTTGACTACCTCTCTTTTATCCCTTTCTATCCACCGTTTTTGCCTCTTTAACCACGTTTTTTTCACTGAAACTTTTTTTGAAAAAATATATTGAAAAATTATTTTAATTTTATTGACTTTATCATAAAGCAAATATATAATATACTTGTTATTTTTTTATATATTCAGATATTCCAAAGCTACCTGTTACTTCTAACTCTGATATTTCTGAAAGTTTTTTCTGAGCATATTCAGATGTTTTATAATAATACGGTGTCATCTTAAACAAGCTATCAATTTCTTCTTTTGTTTTAAGTTTAAAAGTATATTCTAATTTTTCCTTTGAACGTAATTCGAACATATTATTTTGCTCTACAACAGGACGGTTAAGATATACATTCTCATAAAGACATCTTTTAAGCTCAATCAGGTGATTTTCTAAAGGAAAAACCTTAATTAAGATCCCATCTTTTTTAATAATTCGAGCCATTTCGTCCATACAAATTGGTGCAAAAACGTTTAAAGCAATATCCACACTATTTTCAATTACTGGGATTTTATATACACTTGCCGCAAACAAGGTTATTTCCTTTAATCGTTTTTTTCCAAAGGGAAGAGCCTCCTTTGAAATATCCATCCCGTATAAAATTGGGGTTTTATTATTTTTTTTAAATTTGTTATTTACTTCGTTTATGTAGTAACATTCTCCGCACCCACAATCTAATATAATAGGCGAAGATTCGATACACTCAGAAGATTTTTCTGCAATTATATCAGATAATCTTTTAAAATATCCCCTATTTAAAAAATCCGTTCTTGCTATGACCATCGCTTTATCATCACCGTGCCTTTTAGCACTTGATGCATTTGACATAAGCAAATTTACATATCCCTTTTTTGATATATCAAAGGTATGATTATTTCTACAATAAAATTTACTATTATCCATTTTTAAAACGTTTTTACAAACGGGACACATTAAAATACTCATTACACACCTCGGAGTTTAGTTATGTTAAGAATAAGAAATATTAAACTGCTCCCAACAGAATTTGAGGGAGATATAAAAACAAAATGTGAAAAGAAACTTGGTTGTAAAATACTTTCATATCGTATTGTTAAAAAATCCTTAGATGCAAGAAAAAAGAGTGATATACATTTTCTATATACTGTTGATGTTGAATGTATCAACGAAGAAAAAGTTATTTCACAAATTCATTCGGATGATATTTCATCATATATTGAAAACGAATATACCGTTCCTCAAGGGAAACCATCAAATATACCACCCGTTGTCATAGGGTTTGGTCCCGCAGGTATGTTTGCAGCTCTCGCCCTCGCTGAAGCAGGACTTAATCCCATTGTTTTTGAACGCGGAGAGGATGCGGATTCAAGGAAAAGGAGCGTTGAAATATTCCATACGCTTGGGATACTTAATGAAGAATCAAACGTTCAATTCGGAGAAGGCGGAGCAGGAACTTTTTCTGATGGAAAACTCACGACTTCAAATTCGGATATAAGAATTGATTACGTATTAAAAAAATTTGTTGAAGCGGGTGCACAAGAAAACATTCTTTATGATGCAAAACCGCATATTGGAACAGATATTCTTGTTAAGGTTGTTAAAGAAATCAGAAAAAAGATAATTAGGCTCGGAGGCACTGTTCACTTTTCTTCAAAACTAACAAATATCAATATTAAAAACGAAAAGATTGTTTCTGTTGAAATAAATAAAACAGACGTTTTACCTTGTGAAAATCTCATATTAGCCATTGGACACAGCGCAAGAGATACTTTCGAAATGATATTAAAAAAAGGCCTTCCAATGGAGCAAAAATCCTTTGCTATGGGAGTAAGAATTGAACACTCTCAAAGTTTTATTAATAACGCTCAATACGGAAAATCCGCTAAATTTCTTCCTGCCGCAGATTATAAACTTATTTGCCATTTGCCGTCCGGTAATTCGGCACATACTTTTTGTATGTGTCCAGGTGGATACGTTATGGCTTCAGCCTCAGAAAAAGGTGGAATTGTTACTAATGGCGCAAGTGAATCAAAAAGAGACGGAATAAACTCCAATGCTGCAATTCTTGTTCCCTTGATGCCAAAAGATTTTCCGAGCTCAGAAATTTTAAGCGGAGCATATTGGCAAAGAAAAATTGAGCAAGACTGCTTTATAGCGGGAGGGAGCAATTATTTTGCTCCTTGCCAAACAGCAAAAGACTTTATTGAAAGCCGCAAATCAACGCATTTTGGCACTGTTCAGCCAACATATAAACCAGGTGTTACTTTATACGACCTCAACCAAATTCTTCCGCAAAAAATAAAGTCTGTTTTAAAAGAATCTCTTATCCAATTTGAAAAAAGAATCCCACATTTTGCTGATGAAAACGCTATTATTACTGCTCCTGAAACAAGAAGTACATCTCCCGTTAGAATTGTTCGTGATAACACGCGCCAATCATCTATTAAAGGCATTTATCCTTGTGGAGAAGGCGCGGGATATGCCGGAGGAATTATGTCGGCGGCAGTTGACGGAATAAAATGTGCGGAAAACATTATTATATCCTCCAACACAATAGAATAATAATTTTAATATTAAAACCACTATTTTAAATCAATATAAATCATTCTTAATCCAACTTATTAAAAGCCCTCCGTTAGATAATTCAAACGGAGGACTATTTTTTAGACTATTAAACATCTGTTTCAGGAACTACGAATTCGCAAAGATGTTTATAATACGCTTTGCATCTTTCATATTCTTCCTCAGACGAGAAAAACTCCGGAGAAACCAAGGAAACCGCAAGGGTGTGTTTTTCTGTTTCTGAACCATTCATATAACAGAATCCTGAAATATCCTTTATTTCCAAAGCATCGTAATATACGCCGTATGGAAGTATATTATTCGATTCCAACGAAGTTGAGGCAAATACATCATCTGTTGAAGAAAGAACGCCTTTTGTTTTTACTGCATCAAGATATGCCGTATCTATAAACACAATTCCGTATTTTCCGCTTTTAATCTCTTCAGCAATCTTGTTGGCGTATTCTTCCATATCGTAATTGCTTGGATTCTTTTCAAGTTTAACAGAACCATACACAACGGAGGCAACACTTGTTTTCTCAAACTCTTTCCAAGTATAATATACCCCGTCATCAAGTCTGTCAATACTCAAATTAGTTAACGAAGCCTCGTCAGCGTGAAGTATTCCGATAGTTGGTCTATCCATTACAAAGGCAGAGCGATATTCGACAGCTTTTTTGAAAAAATCGAGATTATGTTCATAATCTTCCATTGTTCGAGAATAATTTATCTCATCATTTTCCGGAGAATGTCTTATACAAACGTATGATTCTCGCGGAAAACGTGAAAATCCAGCTTCCTCGGCAATATCAAGATCTCTCAGACGAAATGAAAATTCATCAAAAGCATTTTTCGGAACTTTTCCTTCACCAAAAACAACAGAAAGCGGAGCGGCAAGTCCCAATTTTGTTATTTTATCATAAAAGGATTCTTCAACAATAAAAACAGTTGACATACCAGCACGGATTTCCGTTTCAAATCGAGTCATTGCATCTTGCTGATAAACGTAATCATAAGATTGTCCAGGAATTGTCGTTACCGTAAGCTCAACAAGGTCCATAGACACTTTTCCATCGCCATTATAATCGGGAATAACCTTGGAAAGACTTTTTTCAGCTTCTTTTCTTCCCTCGGCTGTTATATAATTTTGACCAATGAAAAGGATATGAACATCAGGATCGCCCTTTCCAATCATCTGAGCAATTCCAATTATCATTAAAGAACCAAGAGTTAATACTATAAGAATTAACCATTTATAATGATACCATATGTTTTCAAAGAACTCACCGATTTTACTTAAAACTTTCATAATTTTTAACCGAAAAAAACTAAACTATCTACTATTTGGATATGGATAAAACAGCAACCTTCATTACTCCACCAGGAGTTTCAAATGAAACAATATCTCCAACTTTTTTTCCAATTAATGCTTTTCCAAAAGGAGATTCATCTGAAAGTTTTCCCTCGAATGGATCAGATTCCATAGACCCAACAATAGAATATTCAGATTCTTCGCCTGTTTTTTCATCTTTTACTTTTACAATACAACCTATACCAACGAAAGTTGTATCGATATTTGAATCTTCAATAATATCTGCGTTACTTATAATATCTTCAAGAAGTGCAATTCTAACTTCAACTTCAGCCTGTTCGTTTTTTGCTTCATCGTATTCGCTGTTTTCAGAAAGGTCTCCAAAGGATCTTGCTTTCTGTATTGCTGCACTTATTTCCGCACGTTTAACCGTTACAAGATAATCAAGCTCCTCTTTTATTTCTTCAAAACGTTTTTTTGAAATCAATTCCTTTGCCATAATAAGCTCCTTTATTTATTTGTATATTATTTTATAAAATAGTTTTTTGCCTTTTCCAATTGTTCATCTGATTCTGTTTCTGCATTATCTTCAACAGAAACATCGGGAGAAACCCCTATAACTTCATAATTCTCTCCATAGGGAGGATTATATTTAGCAATAGAGAGTTTTATTCCGCTTCCGTCTGAAAGGGAAATAATTCTTTGCATATATCCTTTTCCATAGGTTGTTACTCCATATAGTTCAGCCATATCATAATCTCTCAAAGCGGCTGAGAACAACTCAGCGGCTGAAGCCGTATTACTGTTAATGAGAACAACCATTGGAAGCTCTACTTTCTTTTCGTTTGTTGAATATTTAATTTCTTTTTTTCCCGTTCCGTCAATAATATTAACAATAGGTCCTTCGGGCAACAATCTGTCAAGAATATTTACAACGCTGTTAAGCTCACCGCCTGAATTGTTCCTTACATCAAAAATAAAGCCTTTAACGCCTTGCTCTATAAGTGAATCAATAGTTTCAATGAAAACCTCATCTGTATTAGAAGCAAACTGTGTTATTTTAACATAACCTATTTTGCCTTCTAAAATTTCTCCCTTAACTGTTGGTGTTACAATTTTTTTTCTTTCAACAGAAAGAGTTCTGACCTTTCCATCTTTTCCTTCCACACCAAGAGTTACAAACGTTCCTTCTTCTCCTAAAACGGAGTCAATTACCGATTTATAATTTTCCTCCGTTACTTTAACGCCCTCAACGGAAACTATATTCTCGCCTGATTTAATACCTGATTCTTCAGCAGAAGAACCTTCAATAACATTTTCTACGTGTATTTTACCATCTTTTTGTGTGCAGGTTATTCCAATACCAATAAAACTTCCCGATAATTTATTCATATAAGAGGAAAGCTCTTCTTTTGTGAAATAGTCAGAATATTTATCACCTAAAAGTTTTATATATTCTTCAATCAATTTAGCTTCTAAGGAATCATATTCAACGCCATCAACAAAATTATTATCAACAGCACTTTTAACCTCAAGGAATGAATCAAGCCCATTCAAAAGGTCTTTATAGTATTCCTTTTCTTCTTTAACACTTTCAAAAACACGCTTTTTTACACTATTTCCAACTATAGCCGCTGTACATAATGACGAAACACAAGCAACGCATAAAATCGTTACTATGAAAATTATTATTTGCTTTCTATTCATATCTCTAAAAATATATATTGTCCTTATTATTTTATCTGAAATATCCTTTATCTACGTATTTTTCAGGATTAACGTATGAACCATTCAGAATAAAAGAAAAATGAAGATGCGGACCTGTTGATCTTCCAGTTGAACCAACAAGAGCAATAACTTCTCCCTGTTTCACCTTGTCTCCAACAGAAACTTTTCTTTGACTACAATGACAGTATAAAGTTTGCAATCCGTTTCCGTGGCTTATAACAACAACGTTTCCAAACACACTTGCATATTCAGAACGTGTTACAACCCCTCCCGCAGAAGCAAGAATAGGAGTTCCCTTCGGAACAACGATATCAACACCGTTATGATGTTCACGAGACGTTGAAAACGGATCATTTCTATTTCCGAAATAAGATGATATGTAATACCTTTGGCTTTCATATAACGGCCATCTGAATTGCTTAGATAAATACTCCATAAGCTCTTCAATATCAATTTTGACATTGCTAACCTCGGAGGCATATTCTTTCTCAACGGAATCTATAGCATCAAGCTCTTCTTCTGTTAATTCTAAAGCAGACTGATAATCAACTATAAGACTGTCGAGCTTTTTATAATCATCTGCAACAGAATTTTTTTTATCCTCAACAGTTTTTTTATATCCCTCTAAAGAGGCTTTTGCTTCTTCGTATTCATTTTTTATTAAACGATTTTCTTCTTCTGTTTTTTCTATTTCCTCAACTATGTTTTTTTGATATGAAAGTATATTTTTTGCATATTCCTTTTTTGAAACGTATTCAGAAAAGGTTTCTGATGAAAAAAACAGTTCAAGAGAAGAAATATTTTTATTTTCATATATATATTTTAAAATAAAACAAAGCTGTGAAACTTTATCTTCTTTTAATTTTTCGGCTTCTTCAAGATTTTTTGAAAACTCCAAAAGCTGTCCCTCATAAGCATCAATTAATTTTTCAATCAATTCTATTTCTGCTTCGGAATACCCGATAGATACCTCTAACTTTGTTTTTTCTGACAAAAGGGACGTTAATTTACCTTCGGTTTCTTTCAGCTTTTTCAAAATCTCTGCTTTTTCCGCTTTTGCATTTGAAAGAAGATTTTCAAGGCGTTTTAGCTCTTTTTGTTTTTCTGATAGCTGAGACTCTATTGTTGCCGCCTCTGCTTTTTCAAAAGAAACCAAAGGCGAACAAACAGAAAAACATAAAAAAATAAGCAAAACGGATTTACATATATTTTTTATTTTTTTATTGATTTTAAACCTCATTTTTAAACTCACTATTAAACAACCAATTAAACGTTGAGATATTTTTTCACGCAAATCAACCCTGAAAGCGAAGAAGATAAAACTCCAACGCACAAAAAAGCGGGAATTAACGTTGGCAAAAAATCAGAAAAATGAGAAAGTCCCATAATTCCATATCCCTCTGCCCATTTCACTATTAAAAACTTATAAACTATGAACTCTGCTGCAAAAGATAAGCAAACGGACAAAGCTCCCATAAAAAAGCATTCTATAACAAAAGGCGAAGTTATAAACGCTTTTGTTGCACCCATATATCTCATAAGGGCAATTTCGTCTTTTCTATAAAAAATACCTATTCTGACAGTATTCATCGTTACAAAAACAGCAACAAAAAACAAAAGCAAAATAAGAGCAGAAGAAATTGTTGCAACGTTTTTTTTCAAAGAAGAAATACCGTGGTATAAATCGAGTTTTGTGCTTATATCTTCAATTATTTTATTTTCTTCAAGGGCAACAACAAGAGGATCGAGTTTATCATAGCTTTGAAACGTTATATCTAACCTCGCTCTTATAACGTCAGAAAGCTGTTCTCTGTATTCATCTACAACAGATGATATTTCTTCATTCTCTTCCATCAACTCATCAAGAGCCTCATCTTTTGAAATATATACCACCTTATTAACGTTATCTAATGTTGATATTTCATCTTTAACGTTTAAAATTTCTTTTTCTTCAGTTTTGGAGGAAATATACGCCGTTACAACGTATAACTCATCCGCGGACGAAAGATTATTATCGATTATATTTGTTAAAATAACGAAAAGCCCAACAACGACTATGCAAGAAACCAAAACGAGAATAGATGCAACAGAAAGAACTTTATTCCTGTATAGTCCCTTAACCCCTTCTGAAAACAAATATGGAATTTTAAATCTTTTATAGTCTTTTGATTTTTTAGTAGCCAACGCTATACCTCCGCACCTTGGGAAAAAAATGTATCATACGTTATTTTTCCGTTTTCAATGGTTACGGTTCTATGTTTATATCTATTCACGATCTCCATATCGTGAGTTACGACAATAACGGTTTTTCCCTTTTCATTTATTTTTTCAAGAAGCTCAAAAAGTTGCCACGCAAGTTCTCTGTCAACGTTTCCTGTGGGTTCATCAGCTATTATAATTTGAGGATTTGACGCTATAGCACGAACAAACGCAACACGCTGTTGTTCTCCGCCAGAAAGCTGTTTTGGAAAACTGTCTTTTTTATTTTCAAGACCAACGAGCGAAAGAAGACTTTTTACTTTTTTCTGAATACTTGCAGGGCTTTGCCCTATTATTCTTAAAGGCAAAGCAACGTTTTCAAAAACGCTTTTTCTTTCTATCAGTCTAAAGTCTTGAAAAACAACCCCTATACTTCTTCTGAGCTTTGGGAGATCTTTAGGTTTTATATTTCTCAGAGAGCTTCCATTCACTTTCAAAATGCCTGAAGTTATTTTTTTCTCTCCGAGGAGAACCTTTGTTAAAGTTGTTTTTCCCGCGCCTGAATGACCAACGATGAAGACAAACTCTCCATCGTTGATTCTTAAATTAACGTTATCAAGAGCAACATCACCGCTATCATATTTTACGGAAACATTATTAAACTCTATCATTTTGTATTTGCATCCAAATTTCCTTGATTACCCAAATGTTTATAATCAACGTATTTTTCAACCATAAGAGCAACTTTAAAAATTATAGCATCTTCAAATTCTCTTAAATCAAGCCCTGTCAGCTTTTTAATTTTTTCAAGTCTATAAACGAGAGTATTACGGTGAACGAATAGCTTTCGGCTCGTTTCAGAAACATTCAAGTTGTTTTCAAAAAACGCCTGAATTGTAAGCAGCGTTTCTCTGTCAAGGGTTTCGAGAGAGTTACGTTTAAACACCTCGTGAAGAAACATTTCGCAAAGAGTTACGGGGAGATGGTAAAGGAGTCTGCCTATTCCAAGGTTTCCGTATTTAACTATATTTTTCTTAGGCTCAAAAACGCTTCCAACACCTATTGCCATTTTTGCATCTTTATATGAACGTGCAAGTTCTCTGACGTTTGTTGCAACAGTACCAATACCAACAACAGTTTTAAGATAAAACTCGCCAAGCGCTGTGTCAACAATCGTTTTTGCAATACTATCTATATTTTTATAATCAGATGCAGTTCGAAGCTCTTTAACAAGAAGAACTTCGTTTTCAGAAGCGTTTATAACATAATCCCTTTCTTTGTCTGCCACTATATTCTGAATAACGTCAAATGGGAAAATGTCATAGCTCTGTTCAAACATAATAACGTATACTATTCTTTCAACATCGCTATCAAAATGAAGCTCTCTTGATTTAGTATAAATATCGCCCGGGAGAATGTTATCAAAAATTGCATTTTTAACAAAATGCGCTTTATCGTGTTTTTCATCGTAAAGAGCTTTAAGATTTGTCAAGGAAACAAGCAACATTGAAACAAGGTTTTTCGCTTCCTCGTCTTCGCCTTCAGCAAAAACAATATAGTCTATTCTTGCGTGAGAACCCATTGGTTTAAAAGCGTATCCGTCATACACAACAACATCAAAAGAATAAGATATCTCATCTGCTACACTTTTATAAGATTTTCCCATTTCTGAAAGTTGACTACAAGCAATAACAGTTCCTGTTTCGTCAAGAACCCCTATCGTTCTCTTTACAGCATCACGCATTTGGTAAACAAACCCTTGAAATAGCTTATTCGCCATATTAAACCTCCTTATAAGTACGTTTCTGTACAAAATTAAGTATTTTTTTCATTTATAGCTTTAAAAAGAGCTGAAACATATCAAGCATTTTTAAAGCAAAAGTTGTTATAAATAACAACGACACATATTATTCTCAATCATTATACACTATTATCACAAAATAATCAATAGGTTTTAAGCATTTTTAACAAAAAATCTTTTTAAATTTATGCAATTTGCCATATTTTCGTTTTTTAAAAATTATTCAAGAAAAACTGATAGAGCTGAAAGCACAAAAAGAGGTGCTGTCTCAGTTCTGAGGATTCGTTTTCCCAAGGTTATGGTTGGTATATTTGAATCTCTTATTATTTGTATTTCTTTTTCAGAAATCCCTCCCTCAGGTCCAATAAAAAAAGAAATGTTTTTAAAAAATCCAACAGAATTATTTTGATATGTGCTATTAATAAGCTCTTTTGAAAATAAATCTCTTATTCTGAAGTTTTCTTCTCCTTCATAACATACGAAAGAGATATTTTCTTTAGAATTACAAAGAGCAGAGTTTTTTATTTCCGAAATCATTTCTTCAAATGATATCATTAAAGATACTTCGGGAACAACAAGTCTACCCGACTGTTTTGCCGCCGCTTCGGAAATTTTATTGTATCTCGCATTTTTCGATATAGCACTTTTTTTGTCCGGACGAGAAACGGAACGTTCACAAAGAACGGGAACTATTCTTGATGCACCAAGCTCAACCGATTTTTGTATAACCGTATCAAGCTTATCTCCCTTTGGAACACCTTGATAAACGGTTATATAACAGGGAAGTTCTGTGTCTTTATGCTCAGTTTCTTCAAGGGCACATATCACTTCATCATCGGAAGAAAACAATATCTCTCCGTTATAAACCCTTCTCTGCATATCGCAAACAGTTATAACATCACCAACGCAAAGGCGCATTACTTTTGATATATGAAAAGCATCCCCTCCTGCAATTTTTGCCTTTCCATCCGCTATATTTTCTGATGGTACAAAAACTCTTACCTTAGAAGACATATATTTCCTCCCGAACTATTATGTATAATAAATACCACAAAAGATATTATATAGTTTTTTTTTCCTTTGTCAATAATAAATAAAAAACAAAAATCATAAAGAAATATAGCAAAGGCATAATAAATGATGAACAAAAAAATATTTGTAGATATTTGAGAAAAATTGAAAATTTATGAAATAAAAAACAGATAAAAAGCTATTGACATTCAAGCTAATATATAGTAAAATAGCAGTAAAGAAAATCAATTATTTTTTCGGAGGTTATTACTTATGAGCGACAACAATAAAAATTTGAATCAAGAAGAAGTTGAAATTGATGTTTATACTCTCGTTGACGAAGAAGGCGTTGAAACTGAATTTGAATACCTCGGCTCACTTGAGCTTGAAGATAATACTTACGTTGCTTTTTCTCCAATGGATCAAGAAGATAGCGAAGAATTAGAATATGTTATCTTCAAGTTATCAACAGACGAAGAAGGAAACGAAGTTTACGATAGTATAGATGATGACGATGAATTTGACCGCGTTTCTGATGCATTCGAAGATGCTTTATGGGATGAATGTGATTTAGACCAGCTTGAAGGCAGCGAAGACGAAGAATAATATTATAAATTGTTTCTTTAATAAGCTATCGCTTTTTGTTTTAAAAACTGCCTGCTTGGTGCGTCAGCGTTTTTTTAAAACCCACAAGAACGAATTGGAGTTCGGACTTCTGCGGCGGGAATGCAGACCTCCCCATATTTGACTGCTTATGTCACTCTTATATGGGACGTTGGGAGCACAAAACCGTGGAGAGAACACCCACCTGCACATGCAGGGTTCATTAAAGGCGCAACGGCCCGGCGGGTTCTTTTGTTGTTTTTGCCCCGGAGTATATCCGGGGTTTTTATTAATTAGATTATATTGTTTAATTGGAGATTATATCGTTTAATTGATCAATGCTGTTTTATTGGTCGTTTTATTGGTCGTTTTATTAAATTAATTACAAGATATTGTTTTGTTAAATACGATGTTGTTTTGTTAAGATTTAAGTTTTATTACATTTGATTAAGTATATTTTTTAACGTCATTTTTTGTTTAATACAATCTAAAGGAGGATTTCTAATGAAAAGGTTTCTATGCGTTTTACTAATAGCGTTTTTTGTTGTGAATCTATTTCCATTAAAAACAAATTATGCAACAGCTTCTGAAAGCTCTTCTTCTGACTTTTCTGTTATTCTTGATATTCCTGATAAAACAGAGGCGGGACAAATTATTGATATCGTAGCAACCGTTTCTGATATTTCATATCCTGTTTTTGATGGTGGAAAAGGAATTTTTGGTGCTGCTGTTTTTCTTTATTACGACAGCGAATTTTTCACCCCTGTTGAAGATAGCTTCAAAGCAACAGTTCCAAATAAATGGGATAGCTTTGATGGAACTTCAACAACAAACGTTTGGGCATTTTATGCAGTTTTTGACGGAACACTATCAAACGGAGCAGTAACCGACGGTGATATTAGCTTTAAAGCATCATTTAAGGTTAATGAATCTGCAACGCCACAAAAATCTCACTTTGTTATTAAAGATTGTGAATGTACTGGATATGACAGTAAATCGATAGTCAAAGTAAAATCATATAATGCAACAGCAAATTGCGATAAAATTATTGAAATAACTTCACCTGACGTTCTTATGCCAACTGAAAACTGTCCTTTCACTATTGACAAAGAAAAAGGGATTATTTATTCTCATACGCCTGAACTTGATTATAATAAATTTACATCTTATTTTTCAATTTCCCCTGATAACGTTTCCATATCAGCTTTTGATTATGAAATAACAGCAGAAAACGGAAAAAATATTCCCAACGGTGCAAATGTATCAGTATATCACACACAAACAGGAAAAACATATCAATTTACATATTATCTTTTGGGAGATTGCGATTGTAATGGATTAGTTAGTATTTCAGACCTTGCAGTTATTAAAACTGTTATTGTGAACGAAATACCCGTTGAAAATCACGTTTTATATTCTATTGACTTTGAGAAAGACACTGTTGTTCGTCTTTCTGATTATTTAAGGTTAAAGAAATATATTTACTCAAATATATTGATTTATAATTGATAATAAGAAAAAGTTTTTTTCCAACAGTAAAGCCGATAAAAACAGCATTTATTGCAATTTACTTTCTTTTAAAATCAGCTAATAAACTTACAATAGCAAGGATGAATTTATGGAACACAGTATAACTATTCTTTGGCGTATTTTCGTTATGTTTCTCTTGATGGTGTGTGGCTTTATATTATCAAAACTGAAATTTCTTGACGAAAATGCAACTGCAAAGTTATCCGCCGTTTTAACAAAGTTTATTATTCCTGCCTCTATAGTTGCATCATTCGTTAGAAAATTTGATGCAACCGAGGGTTTAAGTTTTCTTTCCGCTTTCGGAATAGACATATTATTTTTTATTTTCTCAGCGGTTATCTCTTCTTTAATTTTCAGAAAAAAGTCTGCGAGTCCATACAGAGATATGAGAATGTGTTCAATTTTCGTTAATAATGGCTTTTTTGCACTCCCCCTTATAAGTGCTTTATTCGGGGATTTTGGAATTTTTATAGGTTCTGCCCATCTCAGCTCAATGCACGTTTTTCTTTGGACTTATGGTATTTTTTTGTATAAGGGTAAAGAAGGAATCAGCGTAAAATCAGCATTAATTAATCCTGGACTTATTGCAACTGTTATAGGCTCATTAATATTTGTATCCTCTGCAATAATTCCATCAAACATTCTTAACTCTATAAATTCAAACAGCTTTTTTTCTTCTCTTGGAGATAGCATTTATGAAGTTCTAACAATGCTTAAAAACGTAAATACTCCCCTCGCAATGCTTGTTGCAGGTGCGTGGCTTGAAAAGGCAGGAATAAAAAAATCCATAGCAGATAGAGAAGTGTGGAAGGTTTCTCTCGCAAGAATGTTGGTTGTTCCTTTTATTTTGCTTGGAATAATTTTCCTTATTCCAATTTCAAAAGATATTAAAACAATTATTATGCTTGGCTCATCCGCCCCAACAGCTATTATTGCTGCAACATTTTCCCAAATTAATAATTCAGATTACGTTTTTTGCACGAAAGTTATTACTGTTACAACAATAATTTCAGCTATAACAATGCCTTTATTCGTTGTTATAATGTCGTTGTTATAATGTCGTTGTTATAATGTAGTTATTATAATGTCGTTGCTATAATTAATTTTAAATATATAATCCCTACATATCGCTTTTTCAGTGAATGTAGGGAATTTTATTTCTTACTCTTATTCTTATTCTTATTCTTATTCTTATTCTTATTCTTATTTCTTACTTTTATTTCTTATTTTTTTCTACTATTTTTTTGCCATTAACTTCTTTTTTATCAAAGATGTTTCCAACGGGAACGTTGAACATTTCTTCATAGCTTTCTTCATTTTCCGAATCGTTCATAGCAACGGGAACAATTCCCGTATGGTCCGTATTGGAAGCTACATTAGCCAAATCAATATATTCAGAAGAATCAAGGCTCACACCGTATTTATCTTTTTTTCTCTTTTGAAAATCTTCTTTTCCGTTTTTGTAATTATTTCTTTCCATTTAAACTTCATCTCCCTTGATTATTATTTCAAAAGAGAAAAAAACAATTCATTTTAAAAAGATTAAATTTTAACAGAAAAATTATTCGAACATTTAGGACATCTAACTCCATGGTTTCCTTTCTTTTTAGGCAGCTTTAATCTGCTTTTGCAAGAAGGACATTTTCTGTATACGTGAGTTTTTCGGAATTTCCATTTATTACCAACGTATCTGAAATATTCTGAAATCTTAGTTTTTATTCGGAGATATTTACCATTTTCATATTGCCTTTTATAAATGTTCTTTGAAAACATTCTGAAAAACATCAAAATTAACAGAACAAAATTAAAGAGCCATATTATAATATCAACAACCCTGTTTTGAATAATAATTCCCAAAAATGAATTTATTATATATAATACGAGCATAAATCTTGATAAAGAATCAGCCCCATATCTTCCATACATAAACCTATATATACGTTCTTTAAACTTCATTTTTTTATTTCCCTTTCAATATTTACTCTTTAGGATTATACTCTCCATTATTAACCAAAAATAAACTCATTAACATATAATTACAGATGAAGGTTTTCTAAAAACCAATAGAACAATTCAATTCACAAAACAATAAAATTACAATAAACTATTTATATAAAAATAATAAAAATTTTTTCGTCAAGTATTGACATTTTCCAACTGTTATGATACAATAACTATACAAAAGTTTTTTAAATTTACGGAGGATATTGTTTATGTTTTGCAGAAATTGCGGTCAACCAATGAATGATAATCAAGCAATTTGTCTTAACTGTGGCGTTGAAAAAGGGAAAGGAGTAAATTTCTGTAATCACTGCGGAAATCCTGTTGCTCCTGATGCTAAAGTTTGTCTTAGCTGTGGTGTAGCTGTTAATAATACTGCCAACAGCCTTAACGGTCAGGATAAAATACTTATGGCTATACTTTGTTTTTTCCTTGGTGCCTTAGGAGTTCACAATTTTATGATGGGCGAAACAAAAAAAGGAATTGTTAAAATTGTAACAAGTTTTATTTGCGGTATCGGCGGTATACTTGCATTAATTGACTTTGTTAAAATCCTTATGGATAAATATACATACAATCCCGATGCATTTTTTTAATACAAATATTAAAACCGATTTAATTCAATTATACAAAAAAAACAAGGAAAAACTTATTGTTTTTCTTTGTTTTTTATTAGTTTGCGTTATTATGCAAATATTCAATATTCCTTGCATAATAAAATATACTACGGGTATAGAATGTCTTGGATGTGGAATGACAAGAGCATTAATGAGCGCCTTTGTTTTAAATTTCAAAAACGCTTTTGAATATCACCCAATGTTTTGGTCTGTTCCATTTCTTTTTTTGTATTTTCTGAAAGACGGATATTTATTCAAAAATAAAATACTAAATATCTCATTCGGCTTATTAATAGCATTAGGATTTATTGTGAATTGGTTTATTAAAATTTTTTAAAAATCGGGGTTTGCTTCATACGAAACGTATTTTAAGCAACACCCCGATATATTTTTAATTGTATTTTGGTATATGAGAAAACCTACTCTTTTGTTTCTTCCAAGCTACCAACTTTGAAGGAAGTTGCAATTATTCTGACACATTCACGAGTTACGGAAAGTATTCCACCCGTTGTTTCACATTCAACTATTCCTTCTTCGCAATATATTCTGCAATTTCCTTTTTTTACGTTTGTTATAAAAGGAATATGGTCTGCCAAAATAGAAAGCGAACCACTTTCTCCCATCAAAGAAATCTGAACAACTTCTCCGTCAAAAGCCTTGCCCTCAGGCGTTGCAATAACTAAATGAAATTTTTTCATTTTCAGTTCTCCGATATTCCTTTTGCTCTTTCAACAACATCGTCAATTGTTCCCGCAAACAAAAATGCAGATTCTGGTATACTGTCGTGTTTTCCTTCAAGAATTTCTTTAAATCCTCTTACAGTTTCACTAACAGGAACATACGTTCCTTTCATCCCCGTAAACTGTTCAGCAACGGTGAATGACTGAGAAAGAAAACGCTGAACCTTTCTTGCTCTTGAAACAGTTAATTTATCATCATCGCTCAACTCGTCAATACCCATAATCGCAATAATATCCTGAAGCTCTTTATAACGTTGAAGTATTCTCTGAACTTCTTTTGCAACTTCATAATGTTCCTCCCCAACAACAGAAGGGGTTAAAATGCGGCTTGTTGAATCAAGAGGATCAACGGCTGGATAAATTCCTTGAGATGAAATTGCTCTGCTTAAAACAGTTGTTGCATCAAGGTGAGCAAAGGTTGTTGCAGGAGCAGGATCCGTCAAGTCATCAGCAGGAACGTAAACAGCCTGAACAGAAGTTATTGAGCCTTTCTTAGTTGAGGTAATACGTTCTTGCAAAGCTCCCATTTCTGTTGCCAACGTTGGCTGATAACCAACAGCAGAAGGCATTCTTCCCAGCAAAGCAGAAACTTCGCTTCCCGCTTGTGTAAATCTGAAAATATTATCAATAAACAAAAGAACGTCCTGACCTTCTTTGTCTCTGAAATATTCCGTCATAGTCAATCCCGAAAGAGCAACTCTCATTCTTGCTCCCGGAGGTTCGTTCATCTGACCATAAACTAAGGCAGTTTTCTCAATAACCCCAGATTCTTTCATTTCGTTATAAAGGTCGTTTCCTTCTCTTGTTCGCTCGCCAACACCCGCAAAAACAGATATACCACCGTGTTTTTTTGCAACGTTGTTGATAAGCTCCATTATTATAACGGTTTTACCAACACCAGCTCCACCAAAAAGACCAATTTTTCCGCCTTTTGCATATGGACAAATAAGGTCAATTACCTTTATACCTGTTTCAAGTATCTCTGTCTTTGATTCTTGTTCTTCATATGAAGGAGCACTTCTGTGTATTTCCCAATACTCTTTTGCATCAGGCGGTGGCAATTCATCAACAGGTTCTCCAAGAACGTTAAAAATTCTTCCTAAGGTTTCTTTTCCAACGGGAACTCTTATTGTATGACCTGTATCAACAGCATCAGTTCCACGCATCAATCCATCAGTACTGCTCATTGCAATACATCTTGCAACGTTATCTCCAATATGCTGTGCAACTTCAACGACGAGCTTTTCTTCTCCGTGTTTAATTTCAACAGCATTAAGAAGTTTTGGAAGGCAGTCATCATCGAATCTTATATCAACAACAGGTCCCATGACCTGAATAATTTTTCCTACGTTGTTATTCATAGTATTGTTCCATCCAATTCAATATAATCCCTTACAGCTATCCAAAAAGCTAAAATTTCTATTTTCAGATTTATTTTTCGGAACCTGCAACAATTTCCGTTATTTCTTGAGTTATCGCACCTTGTCTTGCACGATTATATTCAAGAGTCAAGTTATCAATAATCTCCCCCGCATTTTTCGTTGCAGAATCCATTGCAATTCTTCTTGCGGCATTCTCTGAAACAATGCTTTCACACAATGCTCCAAAGATTCTCCCAGAAACGTATTCGTGAACAGCAGATGAAAGAACGCTCTCAGCAGATGGTTCAAACATCATAACTCCGCCTTTTGACTCATGTTCCTTAGACGAAATTGGAAGAACTTTTTCATAAACAGATTCTTGGCTCATCATATTGATATAACGCGTATAAACAACGTATACCTCATCTGTTTCACCTTTAAAAAAACGTTTTGAAATTTCCTCTGAAAGCTCTTTAATTATTTCGGGAGATATTTTATCACATATTCCGAAGCCTTCTTTGCGAATTGTTCTCTCATCATCACGATAATGCTCAAACGCTTTCTTTCCAAAAGGAATAACTTCAGACGCTGCATTATCATTCGATAATTCCTCAACAATTTTATATAAGTTGTTATTAAAGCTGCCAACAAGTCCTCTGTCTCCGGCAACAACAACAAACGTTCTTTTTTTAACTTCTCTTACTTTGAAATATGGAGATTCCTTTGCATAAGACGAGATGCTTGAAAAGACTTCGTCCAACAACTCGAAATAACATTTTCCCTTTTCAAGAACATCAAAGGCTCTTTTAAATTTTGAGGAAGAAACAAGTTCCATCGCTCTCGTTATATGCATGGTGGATTCCACGCTTTTAATTCTTGTTCTCAGCTCTCTTTGTGATTGTCCCAAAAGCGTTATCCTCCCAAATTCAATAAATTATTTTTTCAGAAACTTTTCTGTATATTCTTTCAGGGCTTTTTTAAGCTCTTCCTCAGACGGTTTAGAAAGCTCTCCCGTTTTCTTGATATGTTCAAGAAGTGAAGAATATTCATCCTTTAAGAAAGAGTATAATCCCTTTTCGTATTTTTTTACATCCTCGATTTTGACGTCTTTAAGATATCCATTTGTTGCCGCATAAATCAAAGCGACCTGCAACTCAACGTCAACGGGTGAATTTTTGTCTTGTTTCAATATCTCAACAATACGTTCACCTTGCTCAAGTCTACTTTTTGTATCGGCATCAAGGTCTGAACCAAATTGAGAGAAGCTCTGAAGCTCTCTGAATTGAGAATAAATCAGCTTCAACGTTCCCGCAACCTTTTTCATTGCCTTTATTTGCGCATTACCGCCAACTCGACTTACAGAAATTCCAGGGTTAACAGCGGGAACTATTCCCGAATGGAACAACTCTGTTTCAAGAAAAACCTGTCCGTCTGTTATGGAAATAACGTTAGTTGGTATATACGCAGAAACGTCTCCCGCTTGAGTTTCAATTATAGGAAGAGCAGTTATGCTTCCTCCGCCATATTCAGGAGCAACTCTTGCAGACCTTTCAAGAAGTCTGCTATGAAGATAAAAGACATCTCCAGGATACGCTTCTCTTCCCGGCGGTCTTCTTATAAGAAGGGATAATGCTCTGTATGCAACAGCGTGTTTACTCAAATCATCGTAGATAATGAGAACGTCTTTTCCTTTATCCATAAAATATTCAGCCATTGCACATCCCGAATATGGAGCTATATACTGCAAAGGTGCGGGATCTGATGCAGAAGCAGATACGATTATTGTATATTCCATAGCTCCCGCTTCTCTCAACGTGTCAGAAATCTGAGCAACAGTTGAGATTTTCTGCCCAATTGCAACGTAAATACAAATAACGTCTTTACCTTTTTGGTTTATTATTGTATCAATAGCAATAGTTGTTTTTCCCGTTTGTCTGTCTCCGATAATAAGCTCTCTTTGACCTCTGCCGATTGGAACCATACTGTCAATAGCCTTTATTCCCGTTTGAAGAGGAACACTTACGCTTTTTCGCTTAATGATTCCAGGTGCAGCAGATTCTATTGGGCGGCGTTTGGATGTAGAAACATCGCCTTTCCCGTCAATAGCACCTCCAAGAGCATTTAAAACTCTTCCAAGTAATGCTTCACCAACAGGTACGTCAACAACGCCTCCCGTTCTCTTGAC
Source organism: Eubacteriales bacterium (assembly GCA_045578045.1). Lineage (GTDB taxonomy): Bacteria > Bacillota > Clostridia > Oscillospirales > CAG-382 > SIG653. Next base: position 21,558 of record JAZNJM010000019.1, read on the forward strand.
AACGCTTCCCTCTTTTACGTTACTATTGCTTTCAAACATAACGATTGAAACGGAATTTTCTTCAAGATTGAGAGCCATTCCGCGTGAACCGTCTTCAAATTCTAAAAGCTCATTTGCCATACAACGTTCAAGGCCGTGGGCTCTGGCAATACCATCTCCTACAAGAATAACGGTTCCCGTTTCATTTTGTTCTATTTTACTACTGTAATTTTTTATCTGATCTTTAATTATGCCACTTATCTCCTCTGGTCTGAGCTCCATTATTTTTCCTCCAAAGATAGATTTGTTTCGAAAAGATTATCCTGATTTATATAGGCTTTGACAAAATCTCTTTTAATCCTGAGAGCTTCGTTTTAAGAGTAGAATCCATAATCTTTCCATCAATTTCAACAAAAAATCCCCCAAGAAGACTTTCGTCCGTTTCAAAGGTGAGTAAAACAGATTTTCCCCCACCGAGCTTGTCTTCTACAGCCTTTATTATTAATTTCTTTTCCATATCATTCAAAGGATATGCTGTTCTTGCAATTCCCTCTGAAATATTCTTCTTTTGATAATAAACGTTTTTAAAATAGTCGATACACGAAACTATATATCCAAAATATCCTCTATCGCTCAGAAGCTTGAAAAAGCTAACGATATAATCTTCAGCTTTTTTATCAAAGGCTTCTTCTATAAGACCTCTTTTCTCTGCTAAAGACAAAGCAGGAGAAGTTATTAGTCTAAGATATTCAGGATTCTTTTCAAAAACGTTTTTTATCGTCATAAGCTGTTTGAAATATAAATCCTCAGCATTTTCCTCTTCGGCAAGAAGATACAGCGCTCCACCGTATTCTTTAGATACGTCAGTCATTGCCGTTTTCTCCTTCGTCCTTTGCAGAAACACCGTTCATAAACTCTTTAATATATCTTTCGTGGTCGTTTTTATCAACTTCTCTTCCAACAACCTTTCTTGCTATATCAACAGAAATTTCTGCAATTTCTTTTTTAAGCTCTGATTCAGCCTTCAACTTTTCACGTTTAATATCTTCTTCCGCTTTTTCACGGATAGCATCCGCTTTTGTTGAAGCCTCGGAAACTATTTCTTCGCTTATTTTTTTTGCATCATTGTGGGCTTTTTTGATAATACCGTCTGCTTCATCTTCTGCATAACGAATTCTTTCGGAATATATCGCCTTGCTTTCGTCAGCTTCTTTTTTTGCCACCTCAGCCTTGGCGTATTCTTCTTTTATTGAATCCTCGCGTTCTTTGATTATTTTCATGACGGGATTGTAGAAAAATTTTCTTATAATCAGATATATTATCAAAAGGTTACACGCAGATACTATTATTGTCCATGGATCAATGGAAATCAGCCCAAGGTAATTGCTCAATGCGCATCTTACCATTTTGCAACCTCCGTTTTGTTTCTTGTTAGATTATTTTTTATCCCAAAAGAGCAATAAACTGACTTGGTGCAAAGAAAATAAGTAACAATGCTGTTATGAAAGCATAAATACCAGTTGTTTCCGCAAGAGCACCACCAACAATAAGAGTTGATCTGATTTTTCCCTGAGCCTCAGGTTGTCTTCCAACAGCTTCAACAGCTTTACCAGCCGCAAATCCCTGTCCGATAGCAGGACCAATACCTGTAAGCACTGCAATACCTGCACCTAATGCACAAGCTGCCAAAACAATTGCTTTTGCCATTTCCATAATTAAAATCCTCCGTTTTACTATAATTTATATTGTGTATATTATTTTTTTAAAATTGTGTATATTATTTTTCCCATAAAACCAATATATTAGAATTATTCGTCTGAATTAGCAAGGGAGATATTAATCATTGCGAGAGTTGCAAAAACATACGCTTGCAAACAACCGCTGAATATATCAAAATAGAGAGAAAATATCGCGGGTATACCGATTTGGAACACTGGGAAAGAAGCTATTGCTTCAGTTAGCCAAGAAAAAACAAGAATTGAAAAATTTCCCAAAGCCCAAAGAAGAAGCTCGGATATAACAACCCCTGATAAAATATTACCAAAAAGACGAAATGCCAAAGATACGGGAAGAGCAACCTCACCAATTATATTAAGAGGTGCAAAAACGAATATAGGATCTAAAAAGCCTTTTAAATATCCTATAAAGCCACCCTTTAGCTTTTCACGGGTTATGAGAATAAATACAGTAATTGACCAACCGAGAGGAATGCTTACGTCTGCTGTTGGGGGATACATTCCCAAAAGTCCCAAAAGGTTTGAAATTCCAACAAGAGTCAAAACAGCCATAACAAAAGGAACGTATGCCATACATCTTTCTCCCATTGTTTCAGAAACCATTCCACGACTTTTTTCTACAATAAACTCTGCAATTATTTGTCTCTTAGTTGTTGGAACGAGCTTTAAGCTCGAAGTCAAGACCTTACAGAGAACAAAAACCAAAAGGATAATAAAAAGAGAATTAACGTGAGATTCAGTTATTTTCAATCCGCCTAAAATTGGAATTTCAAAAAATATCTGCGGTCCCGTTATATTAATTTCCAAAAAATCCACCTCACAATTCAAAGCCTTTATACACTTTTTAAGAGACTTTTCATACGTTTTCGTGCTTTTTAACGTTTTACTTATTTTTAACGTTTTGCTTATTTTTAACGTTTTACTTATTTTTAACGTTTTGCTTATTAAAAATGTTCAAATTAAAAATATTCAAAAATACTTTTTTATTTATCATTCACCGTGTTTATTAAGCCAAAACATACGTATTCTTGCAACAATCTGAGGAAACAAAGCGGGAATGAGCAAAGTATATATGTTAAAAAAGCCTGTAATTAAAGCTCCCGCAAGAGAAAGAAGATAAACCATTGACCTTACGGTATACGATGCTTTTATTTTCAATTTTACCCTTTCTTCTCTGTCTTCGCTTTCTATAGCGTTTTCTTCAACTGCTTTTTGAAGAGTATACGCCATAAAAAAGAAATTAAGAATAGCGGCAACACTTCCAAAAACAGCACCATACAACGCTTTCAGTTCAAAAGAAAACATAAGGGAATATATAATCATCATAATTCCACTCAGGGAAAACGTTCCCAATAAAACGTATAACGTTTCTTTCCATACCGTCTTGTCTATTTTCATTTCGTCCTCCAAAAACGCACACTGCTCTGCATTATATAACATTTCTTTCATATTTTCAATATGTAATTTATTTTTTTTCCTTATGTAAATAATTTATTTACATTTTCCCATATACTGATTATTGACAAAAACAAAAAAAGGTGTATACTTATCCTTGGTGTTGTTTTTAGTTTTATATAATATATACACTTAAAAATATACACTTAAAATTAACATATACACTTTAACATATACACTTAAAATTAACGTAAAGGAGATGAGACTGATGGACTCTGGTAGTAATGGCACAAATTCCGTTGGGCGAAGTTATTATCAAAGAAAATGTAAAACGTTTTTGTGTAAAAAATACCTTTCTGAAAATATGGAAAACGCCGGTTTATACATAAAAGTCTTTCCGTCTTGTTTACCCTTGGTATAGCTTTTTTAATAAGCCAAATTTTAGTTTTTTTCATAGGGATGGATTTACACATTACGTTTTCCATCATAATACTTTTTCTCCAACGTTATTTGTGGTTTTCCTATATTCGTAAAATATTTTCAAGGAGGTAAACCATGGAGGAAAAAACAATGCTTGAAATGGCTGCCGAGCTATTTCAAGAAAAACAATACGGAAAAATTAAAGAGCTTTTTGCGTCTTCAGAACCTGCGGATATTGCAGAGGTTTTATCTGAACTTGAAAAAGCTCAATACGTTAAGCTATACAGACTTCTTCCGAAAGAAAAAGCATCCGAAGTTTTTGTTGAAATGGATGCAGATGCCCAAAAAAACCTTATAGACTCTTTCAGCGATAATGAAATTACAGAAATGCTTGAAGAGCTTTATTATGACGATACAGTTGATATTATCGAAGAAATGCCTGCTAACGTTGCAGACAGAATTTTGAAAAATGCTCTCCCCGAAACAAGAAAAAATATAAATGAGCTTTTGCGTTATCCTGAAACGAGTGCAGGCTCTATTATGACAACGGAATACGTTTATCTTGGGAGAAATATGACCGTAGAAGAAGCGCTTGAGCAAATAAGAAAAGTTGCTATTGTTAAAGAAACTGTGTATACTTGCTACGTTACGGAAAAAAGATTTCTCGTTGGTATTGTTACAGCTAAAGATTTGCTAATATCCCCTTTAGATAGAAAAATAGAAGAAATTATGGAAACAAACGTAATTTCGGTTCATACAGAAGATGACCGTGAAGAAGCGGCAGCTCTATTTTTAAAATATGATTTTCTTGCGCTTCCCGTTGTTGACAGAGAAAACCGACTCGTTGGTATTATTACAGTTGACGATGCTATGGACGTACAAACAATGGAGGCAGAAGAAGACTTTGCAAAGATGGGTGCTATCACTCCAGGCGACAAGCCTTATTTGAAAACGGGAGTTTTTGAAATATGGAAAAAGAGAATCCCTTGGCTTCTTCTACTGACACTTTCTGCAACCTTTACGGGAATGATTATTTCATCCTTTGAAAAGGCCCTTGCTGCTCAGATCGCTCTTACAGCTTTTATTCCTATGCTGATGGGAACAGGCGGTAATTCAGGAAGCCAATCTTCTGTTACGGTTATAAGAGGACTTTCTCTTGGAGAAATTGAATTTTCAGATATTATAGTTATACTTTGGAAAGAGTTCAGAGTTTCTATTCTATGCGGAGCTGTTTTGTCTTTTGTAACCTTTATTAAAATTATTCTGATAGACAATATGCTTTTGGGTTCTAATATAGACACAATGACCTCTTTAACAGTTTGTATAACGCTGTTTCTTACGGTTGTTTTTGCTAAAATACTTGGATGTACCCTACCGATTTTTGCAAAAAAGATCGGTGCTGATCCCGCAGTTATGGCAAGTCCACTGATAACTACTCTCGTTGATGCAGGTTCTCTTATGATATATTTCGCAATTGCAGGGCTTCTTTTAGGAATTTAATTTTACAAAGACAAAGGCGGAGGATATATGAGCAAAACAGATAAAAATCAAAAATCAAAGATTTATAATAAATCAAAGGTTTTTGATACTTTTTATGATGCTGATATTGAAACCGCCCTTTTCCGTTGCTTCGAAATTAACGGAACTTTAACAGTATATCCAAAGGGAAACAGTATGCTCCCTACGTTAAGAGAAGGGAGAGACAGCGTTGATCTATCTCCCGTAAAAGAATTAACTGTCAATCATATATACTTTTACAAACGCTCCGACGGACGATACGTTCTCCACCGACTTTTGAAAATAAAAAACGGTGTTTATATTTTCAGCGGAGACAATCAACTTGTATACGAAAAAGTTAAAGAAGACCAGATTCTCGCTTACGTATCCAAAGTATACAAAAACAACAAACCAAAAGGCTGTTTTGGATGTGGAAAGTTTTTTTTATTAGTCAACTCAAATCATTATTTCAGAAAGTTTTTTATCAGATTCAGAGGATTAAGAAACAGATTTTTGAAAACGTATTCCACAAAATAACATTATTAAAACCTCAATGAAACAGCCAGCCGAATATGAAACGGAACAAGCAGCCGATTATGATTCTAAAAAAACATATCAACAAATTTTTATATTCAATTTTCCCTTCAAGACCTGTCAGCAGAATGACTGTGTTTTTTTCTTTTCTAACAATTCTTTGTGTTATTTTTATATTGTGGAACGCAACGAGAACAGGAGAGCAATCAGGAAACCTGAGCAGCTCTATAACAGAAAGTATCAAAGATAATATTGAAAGCCATAACAGCGTTCCCCCATCATTTGAGGGAACAGATGCAATAAACAGTAAATCACCAACAATCTCTGAGGATTCGGACAAGGTTTCAGTTAACGTATACTATCTTGAAATTTTCATAAGGAAAAGCGCCCATCTTATTGAATATACAAGTCTTGCTTTTATCGCCGCCATAACTCTCTTTTTTGCGGGCGTTTCTATAGAAGACAGCTTTATAAAAAGCGTTCTTTTTGGTATTATTATAGCATCAACCGATGAATTTCTCCAAAGCATAACTGAGGGAAGAACGGGGAAATTAACAGACGTTCTTATAGACGTTTGCGGTTGCCTTATGGGAGCTTTTATTGCAATTTCAGTTTTTATTTTCTTATACTTGCTCATTAAGTCTAAAAAAACTCGGGGCGCATAAATGAAGATATAAGGTAATTATTGATAAACTGAAATAAAGACAAAAAACTAAACAAACAATAAAAAATACAAAAGCAAAAATACAGATGCTTAAAAATAAAAGAGAAAAATGCAAAAAAATTTCTGAAAACGATTGATTTTATCGAATAAGTATGGTATAATGCTTAGGTAATGTGCGTTTAGAGGAGTTTTTCTGTGTTTATTTATGAGTTAAATATAGCTGTTATCTTCAACAAGACGTAATAGTTATATTTAAATAATGACTCTTTAAAACCAGTGATAATTCGATGAAATTCTGAAAAATCTCAGTCCTTTGAGGTTTATTATTCGCACAAAAAATGTTTATTTGACTTTATTTAAAAATAAAAAAAGACACTAAGTCAATAAAGAATAAAAGACAAGAAAGGAATTTTCACTATGTCAGCATTAAAAGGCGCATGCGTTATCGGACAATCAGGCGGACCTACATCCGTTATTAACGCTTCCGCATACGGAGCAATCATCACAGCTCTCAAAGACGAAAATATTACGGAGGTTTACGGAGCACTCAACGGTATCAAAGGTATTCTTAATGAAAACTTTATCGATATGTCTAAAGAAGATCCCGCAGAGTTGGAGCTTATGAAATATACTCCTTCTTCCGCACTCGGTTCTTGCCGCTATAAGCTCAAGGACGTTGACGTTGACGATACAGACTACAAACGTATTCTTGAAGTTTTCAAAAAATACAACATCCGTTATTTCTTCTATAACGGTGGAAACGATTCTATGGATACTTGCAACAAGGTTTCCAAGTTTATGCTCAAAAACGGTTACGAATGCAGAGTAATGGGTATTCCAAAGACTATTGACAACGATTTGGACAAAACAGACCATTGCCCTGGATTTGCTTCCGCAGCAAAATATATTGCAACATCTATGATGGAAATCTACAGAGATTCAACAGTTTATGACTACGGTCAAATTACAGTTGTTGAAATTATGGGAAGAAACGCAGGTTGGCTCACAGCATCTGCTGCTCTTGCATCCGTTAAAGGACAAGGCCCAGACCTTATATATCTCCCTGAAAAAGCATTCTGCTTGAAAGATTTTCTTGATCAGGTTGAAGCAATTTACAAAGAAAAAGGCAAATGTCTCATCGCTGTTTCCGAAGGTATCAGAAACCGCAGAGGCAGACTTATTTCCGACACGGGCAAGGTTGACTCTTTCGGTCATCCACAGCTTGGCGGTCTTGCAGCAATTCTTTCTGAAAAAATCAACAAGAGACTTAACGTTAAAGTTCGTGGAATCGAGCTTAGCCTTCTCCAAAGATGTGCTGCACACTGTGCATCAAAAACTGATATCGAAGAAAGCTTTGCAGCCGGTAAAGCAGCGGTTGAAAACGCAGTTGCAGGTGTTACAGACAAAATGGTTGGCTACAAGAGACGTTACGTTAACGGCAAATACAAATGCCAAATTAAACTTTTTGAGCTTACAGACGTTGCTAACACAGAAAAGAAAGTTCCACTCTCTTGGATCAACAAGGATAACACAGGTATGAGCGACAAATTCATTAAATATGCTCTTCCTCTCATTGAAGGCGAAACCGACCTTCCAAAAGAAGACGGACTTCCAAGATTTGTTAACCTTAAAAAGGTTCTCGTTAAGAAATAATTTTAATTTCTAACTCGGATATATTGGAGGAAGGAGACCCCTTCCTCCGTATCCGCTTTATAATTTTTCAATTCACAGACAGAACACAAAGCACAAATTTAAAAAGGACAGTTTCAAAATGAAAAGAATCGCCTTCGCAAACCAAAAGGGCGGAGTTGGAAAAACAACCTCTGCTGTTAATACTGCTGCTTTTCTTGCACGAAACGGGAAACGAGTTTTACTTGTGGATTCAGAC
>JAZNJM010000020.1:0-19034 GCA_045578045.1 Eubacteriales bacterium
CTTTAACTCTTCTGTATGCTTTTCTTGAAAATTTTCTGAAAATCATTGTGAAAAGAACGATAAATGGAACGAAACAAAGAACCATCAACGTAAACATATAGTTGAGGCAAAGCATAGAGATAAATATTCCGATGATGATAAGGCTGTTTTTAACAAGATTAACAATAATGTTTGTAGACATCATTGAAATTGCATTAGTATCGTTTGTTACCCTTGTTACAAGCGTTCCAACGGGGATATTGTTCAACTGTTCGTGGGACATAGACTGAATATGAGAAAAGAGGTCCCGTCTTATTTCAGACATAATTTTTTGTCCCGTTTTTTGAAGAATAACGGCTTGAACGTATGTGCTTAATAAGGAAATTATAAGTATACTTGCGTATATGAAAATAAGTCTGAGAAGATATGATATTTCAAAATCGCCCTTTATCATATTAACCATTTTTCCCATAAGAATAGGGGCAATTATATCATAAGAAATTGAAAAAAGCATTATAAACAAAACCAAAACGAAATTTTTCGTATATGGACGGGCATATTTAAGAAGCCTTTTCGTTATATAGCTGTCTTTCATATTTCTGTCGAAGCCTATTGCTTCTTTTTGTTTTCTTATTGTCATAAAAGCGACTATGAAGCAAATTGAGACAATACCCAAAAATGCTCCAACAGCTATGAGAGGGAAGTATTCTTTCATTTTCCGTTTTCCTCCTCTTCTGCCGAAAGGCGTTGAAGCTCAACGGTGTTTTTATAAAGGGGGCATTTTTCCATAAGCTCTTTATGAGTTCCAACGGCTTCGATTTTGCCTTGATTTACGTAGATTATTTTATCCATTGTGTCTATAGTTGAAACACGGTGGGCAATAAGGATTGTTGTTTTGCCCTTTCTGCTTTTTCTGAGGTTTTCAAGAATTGTTTTCTCTGTTTTAACGTCTACCGCTGAAACGGAATCGTCAAGAATTAGTATTTCGGCATCTTTTATAAACGCTCTTGCAATTGATATTCTTTGTTTCTGTCCGCCCGAAACCGTAACGCCTCTTTCACCTAATACGGTTTCGTATCCCTTTGCAAAGCCTTCTATATTATGGTGTATATCTGCGAGTTTTGAAGCCTCAACGATTTTTTCTCTTTCTATATCGCCCGAAAAGGCGATGTTGTTTTCTATTGTATCGCTGAACAAAAAGTTATCCTGAGGAACGTATGCAATATGGTCTCTCAAAACTTTAATAGGAACTGAATTAACGTCATATCCACCAATGAAAAGCGTTTTTTCGGGAACGTTATACGTTCTTAAAATAAGGTCAACAAGGGTTGTTTTTCCCGAACCTGTTTTTCCGATAATTCCAACGTGTTCGCCCTTATTTATTTTGAACGAAACGTTTTTAAGGGCATCGTTTTCAGAAAAAGGATGTCTGAATGTGAGATTTTTAAACTCTATATCGCCCGAAATAGACGGGGGAGTTATAACGTTTTCGCTGTCTTTAACGTCTGGTTCTGCTTCGAGAAGCGTTCCGATTCGCTCTAAAGATGCAATTCCGCGGGAACGCATTTCTATAAGCTGTGAAACAGCCATAACGGGCCATACCATTGAAGTGAAATATCCGATAAATTCAACAAGTCTTGCCGAATCAAATTTTCCGCACCATACGAGATATCCGCCGTATCCTAAAATGACACAAACAACGGATTCTGCAAAAAGCGTTACGAGAACGCTTAACAGCGTTGATAATTTTGTGTGGGAAACGTTTGTTTCTTCGTTTTGCTTGTTGAGTTTTCCAAAGGATGAAAGCATTATTGTTTCTTTGACAAAGGCTTTAACAACCGCAATTCCAGAAAACGTTTCCTGAGAAAAATCTGAAAGGGAAGAAAAAGCCGCTTGTCTTGCTCCCCAACGCTTTTTTAACTGTTTTTTCATAACCACAGATATCATTATTAAAAACAACATTGGCACGAGAGAAAGCAACGCCAGAATCTTTTCCATTCTGAACATTTTGAAAAGAGCCATTGTGCAAAGCATTGTTGCATCAAAAAACATCAGAACGCCCCAACCAAAACATTCCTGAACTGTTTCAAGGTCATTGGTGAAAAGAGCCATAAGGTTTCCTACCTTATTTACCTGATAATATTCCTGAGACAAGTCTTTACATTTATCAAACATTTTTCCCCTCAGGTCTGTTTCCATCTTTATTGCAGAACCACGAAAACAGATTCTCCAGAGAAATCGTCCAAAAACAAGTATGAGAATGGTTATCATCATTGGCAAACAAACTTTGTCTAAAAGATAATCCATATCAAATGGGATAAACTTTTCGTTTTTTTCAACAATTCCGTCTGTTATTCCGTCAATAACGTCTTTGTATATTTCAGGAATTTTTAGTTGCATATAATCTACAACTAAAAGGGTTAAAACGCCAAGAAACATAACGGGGAAATGTTTTAAATAATATCTGTTTATGTGTTTCCCAAAAAGCATTTTTACACGTCCTTTTTTAATTATTTTGAAATTTCTTCAAAAATACATTATACTCCTTAAACATATTTATGTAAATAGATAAATTGAAAATTTTTTTGTATTCCTTTTCGGTTTGTTGGGGATTTAAGGGGTGGATGCGTTATTTTATCAAAAAAACAGATAAATTTTGTTAATTGTGTTGACAATAAAAGCATAAAATGATATAATAGGGTTTAATAGGGCAAAGATTTTCTTCCTTAACTATTGATATCTTTGCAATCAAGGGTATCTTTATATTTTGCGTAGAGGCGTTTTTGCTATTAATTTTATTTTTCATATGGGTATATGTGCGTTTAATCAAGGGTGGCTTTAATATTGGTATCTTTGACCGCCTTAAAGTTTCATTTATAATTCTTAAGGAGATTGTTTTTTAATGAGTGTTTCATCAAAAGAAAGAGCAGAGAAAATATATAAAGAGCTTTGCTTGAAAATAAAAGCTAATAATTGGAAGTATTCGGCGGAAGACGAAGAGCTCAGAGTTTCTTTTTCAGTTGATGGAAAAGATTCAATAATGAATTTCAGAATAAGGGTTGATGTAGAATCTCAACGTATAAAGCTCCTTTCTCATATTCCAATAAACGTAGAGCCTCAAAAAAGTGAAGATATTGCTTTAGCTATTTGTGCCGCTAATAACCGCATTGTAGACGGTAATTTCGACTATGATACTAAAAACAGAATTGTTTTTTTCAGAATGACTAATAGCTTCAATGACCTTGAAGTTAAAGCTGACGTTCTTGACTATATGCTTGAATGTTCATTCTTTGTTGTTGACAAATACGACACGTTGCTCAGGGCTCTTTCGGCTGGACTTATGAACGTTGATGAATTTATGAAAATGATTTGTCTTTCTCCTTCTGATTTTGAAAAAGAAGATGCTCATAAAAAAGAAAACGCTTTGAAAATTTATGGATTCATTAAAAATTGTCTTGCTGATAACGGTTTTGGAGTTAAGGCTGTTGGTGAGCTTGGATTGAAATTTACCGTTGTTGGAGATGACTTAAATATTCCCATAATTATTAATATAGACGCTGAAAGAGAGCTTTTCAAACTTTATTCTCCTATGCTTTTTGGAATTAAAGGGGAAAACAGAAAACAATGCGCCATAGACGTTTGCAACGCAAATTTCGGAATGGATGACGGCTGTTTTGAATATGACAGCATTAACAACCGACTTGCGTTCAGAACGGAGGTTTCATATTCTAACAGCAAGATGAACGAGGATTTTTTATGGTATATCCTTAAAGATGCTTGTGAGAAAATTGATAAGTATAATCATTTATTTTTAGTGTACGGAGAATAAGCGTTTTTTTGAAACGTTACATATGGACTATATTTGATAATAGCTTTTGTGGGCTATGAAAATAAAAGTTGCGGTATAAAAACATAAGTTTTGGACAACGAAAATAGTTGCAGAAAACGAAAATAAGTTGCAGACAACGAAAATAGTTGCAGAAAACGAAAATAAAAGAAAATTAACAATAAATATTGTTGAAAAATAAAATGAAATATGATACAATGACAAAAAAGGAAAATAATATGGAGGAAGTTTCTTTTTGAAGAGAAACGGGGGATTGAAAAATGGTTCAGGAAACAATTGACTTTTTGAGAAAATATGACGGTGAAGTTGCTTCTGCAATTGAAGCAGAGCTTAAAAGACAAAGAAGAAACATTGAGCTTATTGCTTCTGAAAACATTGTATCCGAAGCTGTTCTTGCGGCTCAGGGTTCAATTTTAACAAATAAATATGCAGAAGGATATCCTTCAAAGAGATATTATGGCGGATGTGAATACGTTGACGTTGCCGAAAATCTTGCAAGAGAGAGAGCAAAAAGACTTTTTGGCGCAAATTTCGCAAACGTTCAGCCTCATAGCGGTGCTCAGGCAAACACAGCGGTTTACCTTGCTCTTCTTAAACCGGGTGATACTGTTATGGGTATGAGCCTTGCTCACGGAGGTCATCTTACTCACGGAAGTCCCGTTAATATTTCAGGATTGTATTTCAATTTCGTTGATTACGGTGTTTCAAGTGAAACTCAACGTATAGATTACGATGCTTTCGAGAAAAAAGCTCTTGAATGTAAACCTAAGCTCATTGTTGCGGGTGCATCTGCATATCCGAGAATTATCGATTTTCCAAGAATAAGAGAAATTGCAGACAAATGCGGTGCTTTCTTTATGGTTGATATGGCTCATATTGCAGGTCTTGTTGCCGCAGGACTTCATCCCTCTCCCGTTGGACACGCTCATATCGTTACTTCAACAACACATAAAACCCTCAGAGGTCCAAGAGGCGGTCTTATCTTGACAAACGATGAAGACCTTGCAAAGAAAATTGATAAGGCAATTTTCCCAGGAACTCAGGGCGGTCCTCTTATGCACGTTATTGCCGCAAAAGCTGTTTGCTTTGGCGAAGCATTAAAGGACGAATTTAAAGATTATCAGAAACAGATAGTTAAAAACGCTTCCGTTTTAGCTGACAACCTTGTTAAAGAAGGCTTTAAGCTCATTTCAGGCGGTACAGACAACCATCTTATGCTCGTTGACCTTCGTCCCTTTGACCTCACGGGTAAAGAATTTGAAAAACGTCTCGATAAGGTTTGTATAACGGTTAATAAAAATGCTATTCCAGACGATCCACAAAGTCCTTTCGTAACAAGCGGTATTAGAGTTGGTACTCCCGCCGTTACCTCAAGAGGCTTTAAGGAAGATGAAATGGTTAAAATCGCTTCCCTTATGAAGCTCGCCGCAACGGAATTTGATTCAAGAGAAGAAGAAATTAAAGCGGAAGTTAACGCCCTCTGCGAAAGATTTCCTATTTATTAATTTCTGAATTTTGAACGTTATTATAACTACACAGAAACAACTGCTGACGCTGAATAATAGCGGAATAGTTTAATAAATTATTATAATTTGATTTTTCAAAAGACCGTATAGACGATATTTTCGTTCTTTTCGGTCTTTTTTATTTTTGAAAGTATTTTTTAGTTAAAATATAAAAAAACCGAGATGAGCATAAAAATGCAAGTCTCGATTTTTATTTTATATTTATATATTTTACGTTTTATCTGATTATATAGTTTACGTTTTATCTGATTATATATTTTACGTTTTATCTGATTATATAGTTTATGCTTTATTTGACTATATATCGTACGTTTTATCTAAGGCTTTCAGCTCATTAAAGGTATCTATTTCAGTAATATCATCAAAAGAACATTCTCTGACACCTATTGAATAGTTTTCCTTGCAATATTCCAACGGAACCATATCCCAATATCTTTCTTTGCCCCCAGGAGAAAAATAAACTTTTTCAACGTCTGTTGACAGCTTTTCACCGTCATTTTCATTCCAATATGAAATACCAAACATATGATAACAATTAACGCCTCCAACTGATACTTTAGAAATTTTATCCCCGTCTGTATAAAAGCACCAGTCGTTAGTTTTTTCAACAGGCACGCCCAAATAATTAGAGCAATACTGATATTTCTTAATAAGCGATGGATTATAAAGTAACAAATCGCCTTCGAGAATATATGCATTTTTAAGTAAATCTTTCGCAAAGTAAATGGAAGAAATATTATTAGCTTCGTTATACACGGGGTTTTCTATAAACTTAATCATAGGGTATTTATACAACAATTGATCAAATTGTTCTCCTAAATATCCTCTTATGAGATATATTTCCTCAATACCTTGTGATATAACTGCATCTAAAAGAGTGTCTATAATGCGTTTTCCTTTAACGCGAACAAGTGGTTTTGGAGTATTTAAAGTAATTGGAACTAATCGGGAACCAAACCCTGCAACAATAAAAACAGCACGTTTAACTCTATAGCTTTCAAGTATTTCAATTCCTTTTTCGTTTATCATTCCGTTTGAAACGAAGCCCAAACTTTCAGATTCGGAAATTAATTTATTAATAGTACCTAAAGATTTTTTTAGATTATTTGCAATTTCTCTTTGAGTTGGTTTTTTTTCACATTCAGAAAGATATACTAATAAGTCAAATTGATTTTTTGTAATCATATTTATTCCTACGTTATTTTTAATTATTTTTTTATTTTCCTTTTGATTAAGGAAAATATTAGTTTAACAAGTATATTCACAATTAAAATTGCAAGTGAAACAATTGCTGCACATTCTAATCTCATTTGTGCTTCAAATTCATTAATCATAAGGGCTATTGGCTTGTTCATATTTGTTGCCAAAAAAGATACAGCCGAAATTGTTATCATACAGTTTACAAAAAAATATGTGAAAACCTCGCATAAGGTTAATTTACACTGAGGTATAATTACGTCTTTCACAATTCTTATTTTGCTTATCCCCAAGGTTTCTCCTACAGATTCAAGATTATGGTTAATTTTATTAAGACAGTTATACACCATTAAATATGGCGATGAAATGAAATGTATTATATTAACCATAACTAAAATTATCAAAGTTCCGTAGATAAAAGACGTTTTGAAAACTAAAACGTATGATAGTCCTAAAACTATACCAGGGGTTGCGACTGAAATTATTGAGATAAGATGCAACACCTTTGAAAAAGCCGATTTTGTTCTTGCTGTGAAATATGCTGTTACAAAAGAAAAACACATTCCCACAACAGAAGCGATTAAGGCTATTAACACCGAATTTCCAAAAAAGTTTATTGCCCCCATATCTAAGGCTTTAAAAACGTTTTTTAGAGAAAAAGATAAATCGTTTGGATAATAATTGGCAAACCCCATTACAGCAAAGGATATTATGGGTATAAAAATACAGATTGAAACAATAAAACAATAAATATAAGAACCTATTGTGGCTATTTTATTGTCTTTTAGCTCAATTTCGCGTGTTACAAAAGATGAATTTCCTTTTTCTTTTTTAAGTAAATCAAAAACGAAAGCTATAACTGCGGGAACTAACAGAATTATACCGTATACAGAACCTTTTCCAAAATTAAGCTGTCCTATAACTTCTTGGTACATTAAAACGGGTATTGTTGTATATTTTCCGCCTATCATCAATGGAACGCCATAGTCGGTTACAACCATTGTGAACACAGCAAACGTTATTGAAATTATTGGTTTCCAAAGATATGGTAACGTTATTGCCAGAAACTGTCTGAATTTAGATAATCCCAAAATTTCAGCCGCTTCATACGGCGTTTGATCTTCATATTTCAAAACATCCCGAAACATCAGAAACGCAACGGGGAATGCATACATAATCGAGCCTATAACTATACCTTTACAACCGTAAACGTTAATATTATAATCAAATAAATTTGTGAAAAAACCGTTGTTTCCAAAAAGAAGAATTAATCCCATACCGTGAGAAATTGAAGGAATGAGCATAGGTAATACAAAAACTGTACTCCATATTTCCTTATACTTAATTTTGGAACGCTCTAAACACACTGCCAAAAAATATGAAATTATCAGGGTTATTATGGTAGATATTATTCCAACGGTTAAAGAATTTTTCAGCGCTGTGGAAAACTGTGGAGAACTGATTACTTCCGAAATGCTTTTTTTGTCAACGTTTGTAAAAATGCTGATAAGCGGTATAATCAAAAAAAGCAAAAATATAGTGATTAGAAAAACTTTTATAACGTTTGATTTTGCGTGTTTGATTTTTATTCGTTCTTTCAAGATTTTCACCTCACGTATTTTGACAGTGAGTTAATTTTCGCTTGTAAATTATCAATAACGAAAGTTTTAACGTAATCATTTTTTGGGTTTTTGATTATTTCTTCGGGAGTATCTAACTGAACAATTTCTGATTCTTTCATAACCATTATTCTATCAGAAAGAACAAATGCTTCTTCTTGGTCGTGGGTTATATAAATCATCGTTGTTTTATATTCTTTTTGGATGTTTTTTATCTCTTGTCTTAATTTAATTCGCGTTTCAACGTCTAAGGCAGACATAGGCTCATCAAAAAGAATTATATCGGGATTTAAAACGAGTGTTCTTGCTATGGCAACTCTTTGTTGTTGTCCGCCTGAAAGCTCGGACGGTTTTTTATTAATATGTTCTGAAAGTCCAATACTTTCTATCATAGAAATTGCCTTTTGACGAGCTTCGTTTTTTCCCGTCTTTTTCAATTTAAGAGCATATTCAACGTTTCCCAAAACTGTCATATTTTCAAACAATGCATAATTTTGAAAAACTATGCCCATACCACGCTGAGAGGGGTGAAGGCTTGTTATTTCGTTTCCGTCTTTTATTATTTTTCCCGTTGTTGGCATCATAAGTCCAACAAGTATTCGCAACAACGTTGTTTTTCCGCATCCTGACGGTCCTAAAATAGACAAAAATTCACCATCGGTTACTTCGAAATTTACATTGTTAAGCACAGACTTATAGCCTATATTCTTTGAAAGGTTTTTCACTTCCAATTTATACATTTTTTCAGACATAACAAACTCCCTCGCCCCGTGGTATTATACTATATTTCGTGAACTATCAAGCAATCATAAAGCCAAAATCTGCGATGTATCAGAAAATCATAAAGTCAAAATCTGCGATATATCAAATAATCATAAAGTTAAAACTTTAGAAAAAAGTTTAATGAGACCATTTTTTTAGCAATCTTTCTTTTTCTTCAATTGTATCGTTTTTCATATCAGAATATTTTATATTTTGAGGATAATTCTTTATTACGGGTGAAAAATCCACAAAAATCTGTTCGGGAAAGAATTTTTCATTAGTTTCTCTTGTATACGTATTAATTAAAAAATCAAATACGTCTTTTACGGCTTTCTTCGTTTCTTTTCCACTCATTATAGCTTGTCCGTACATTGAATATGGTGAACCCTCTTCAAAAAACATAATTTCAAGGTTAGCACCTTCGTTTATAGAATTAACCGCTTGTGCAGTCATACCAAGCCCAATTGCGACTTCTTTGTTTTTGAGCGCATTAACGGGACCTGAGCCTGATGACGTAAAAGCAAGAACGTTTTCAGATAGCTTGTCAAAGTATGCGAAAGCCTCTTCTTCGCCCATCATATTTGTGAGAGCTCTTAAAAACATATATCCCGTTCCAGAGGATTTTGGATTAGGCATTGAGATTAAATTTTTGTATTCGGGTTTTAATAAATCTTCATATGATTTTGGAGGGTTTAAACCGTTTTTTTCCAATACTTCGGGATTTATTATAATAGCTCCTCCGTTTCTGACCTCGGGGAGAAAATATTTGCTGACAACAATTTCTTTTGTGTATTTTGCCGTATCGTATTGGGAAATATCTGCAAGTAAGCCCTCACTTGCTAATTGAGAAAGATAGGAATATTCGTGGGAAAAAACAATATCTGTATTTGTGTTTTTTCCTTCGGTTTTCAATTTAGCCGCAAGGCTTCCCGTATCTTTATATTCAATTATACAATTATATTCAGGGAATTTTTCTTTAAGTCTCTTTTTTAAATCTTCTATTCTGAAGTCTTCTGCACTCGTTGCAATATAAACTGTGTTTTCATCTTTGTTATTGGAGCAACCGTAAAAAGATAATAAACTAAATATAGAAAGAATAGCAAGGGTAAATGAAACACAAGTTTTTAAACAGCTTTTTGTTTTTTTCATTAATAATAAATCTCCTTATTTTTTAAAAAAATCACCTTATGCTTTTTGTTCAAAAAAACACGAAAAAGTGTAAAAAATGAACAATTCCATAATATCACGAAAAAAACCTTTTGTCAACTATTAAAAAATGTGAAATTATTATAATTATTATCTATATAAAGTTCAATTTTTGGGCGTTTTTTATAATTGCTGTATTTAATTGGTTGTGATATAATTAAATTATAATGCAATAAAACTGCGTTATAATATGATATATTGCGTTATAATGAGATAGAATTGCGTTATAATGAGATAAAATTGCGTTGCAATGAGATAAAATTGCGTTGCAATGAGATAGAATTGTGTTATAATGAGATAAAATTGCGTTGCAATGAGATAGAATTGCGTTATAATGAGATAAAATTGCGTTGTAATGAGATAAAATTGTGTTATAATGAGATAAAATTGCGTTGTAATGAGATAAAATTGTGTTATAATATGATATAACTGCATTGTAATATGATAGATTACGTTATAATATTTTTTTTCGTATAAGGGGGATAGGTTTATTATGTTGCTTTATATTGATCCAGGCACGGGAAGCATGCTTTTTACCATTTTAATAGGGGTTATAGGGGCTGCATTTTATTCCCTGAGAATGCTTTTTATTAAACTGAGATATAAATTTTCAGGTGAAAAAACTGATAAATACGTATCCACCATACCCATTGTTATATTTGCTGAAAGTAAACGTTATTCGCCTATATTCAGTCCTATATGCAGAGAATTAGACGATAAAGGTGTCAACGTTCTATATATAACGTCATCTCCTGATGATCCCATATTTAATTGTAAATATAAAAATATAACCGCTGAATGTATAGAAAATCAAAATAAACTTTTTTCCCGCCTTAATTTTATTAATGCTACAATAGTTTTATCAACAACTCCAGGGCTTGACGTGTATCAATGGAAACGCTCTAAATACGTTCAGTATTACGTTCATATTCCACACGCTCCCAGCGAAATTATAATGTATAGAATGTTTGGGATTGATTATTATGACGCTATATTATTATCGGGCGACTATCAAATAAAAGATATACAAGATTTGGAAAAAAGCAGAAATATTGCCCCTAAAGAGCTTTTAAAGGTTGGAATACCTTATATGGATGAAATGGTGAAAAGATTAAACGCTTCTACTGAAACACCGGAACATCCACGAACAGTTTTATTGGCACCGTCTTGGGGACCGAGTGCCATATTCAGCGTTTACGGTGAGAAAATACTTGACAAACTTCTGAAAACGGGATATCACATTATTGTAAGACCGCATCCACAGTCTTTTGATTCAGAAAAAGAGCTTATGGAAAAACTTATGAAAAAATATCCTGAGTCTGAACAGCTTGAATGGAATAGAGATATGGACAATTTTGAAGTTCTTAAACGCTCTGATATATTGATATCTGACTTTTCGGGTGTAATTTTTGATTTTTCTTTAGTTTATGACAAGCCGATTATATATACCGATCCTAAGTTTGACGTTGGAGTTTATGATGCTTGGTGGTTAAACAGACCCCTTTGGACAATTTCCGCTTTGCCAAGGTTAGGAAAAGAGTTGA
Source organism: Eubacteriales bacterium (assembly GCA_045578045.1). Lineage (GTDB taxonomy): Bacteria > Bacillota > Clostridia > Oscillospirales > CAG-382 > SIG653. Next base: position 11,681 of record JAZNJM010000020.1, read on the forward strand.
CGAATGAAAGTATGGAAAATATAAAAGAATTGATTGATTCGTGTTTATCAGATGAACATTTCTCAGCAGGACGCGCCGAAGTTAAAAATGAAACGTGGGAATATCAAGGTGAAGGCGCAAAGAGAGCTGCGGAATATTTGCTCAATAAATACAAAACGTTGACAAAAAGCAAGGAGGAACAAAAATGACTTTTTCAGATATTTTAGAGTCGTTGCTAATAGGACCGTTGAAGATCTTATTTGAAATGATTTTTCAATATGCTTTAATATTAGTTGGAAGTCCTTGGCTTGCTATCGTTGTATTGAGCTTAACTATGAATATATTGGTTCTTCCCCTTTACAAAAGGGCAGATGCAATGCAAGAAGAAGCAAGAGATATTGACAACAAGCTCTCTAAAGGCGTTTCTCACATAAAAAAAGTTTTTTCGGGCGATGAAAAGATGATGATTTTGCAAACGTATTATCGTCAGAATAACTATAAACCAACTGATGCATTAAAAGGCTCTGTGTCGCTGTTATTGGAAATTCCTTTTTTTATGGCAGCTTATGAATTTTTGTCAAATTTAGATATTTTAAAAGGCGCAACCTTTGGACCGATTTCAGACCTTGGAAAGCCTGATGGGCTTATTGTTATAGGCGGAATTGTCCTTAACGTTTTACCTATATTAATGACTCTTGTTAACGTTATCTCAAGCGCTATATATCTTAAGGGATTTCCTTTAAAGACAAAAATTCAACTTTACGGAATGGCTTTGTTTTTTTTGTTTTTTCTTTATCAATCCCCTTCGGGACTTGTTTTTTATTGGACTTTAAATAACGTTTTTTCCTTAGTTAAAACTATTTTTTATAAATTGAAAAATCCGAAAAAAGTATTATTGATTCTTGCTTTTATATTTGGTGTTTCATTATGCGGTTTTGGCATTATTGCTTTCATCTTGAATATTAGCCAAGTTAACGGAATTATATTTGCTTTTGTGTTGGGAATTTTATTGTTATCTCCATTGACAATAAAACTTATATCAAAAAAATTAAGAATAAAGCTCCCCTTAAAATTAAAATCAACGTCATCGTCAGATAAAAAAACGTTTATTATAGGCTCGTTGTTTCTCACGATTCTCGTTGGAGCTTTAATTCCCTCTTCTGTTATTTCATCGTCTCCGCAGGAATTTGTAGATATAAATAATTATTATAGTCCATTGTGGTATATAGTAAGCTCATTGACTTTATCCATTGGTACTTTCTTAATATGGATGCGTGTATTTTATTGGTTGGCAAATGAAAAAGTTAAGGTATTTTTTGACAAGCTCGTTTGGGTTCTCTGTGGAATTATGTTAATGAACTATATGTTCTTTGGAACGAATTTAGGAATACTTGATTTTTCGTTGCAGTATGAAGCGAGAATGTCGTTTTCAACCTTTGAAATAATCTTGAATATTATTCTCATTTTGATAATAATTCCCATATTATACGCTTTATCAACAAAATATCGTAATTTAGTAACGTCTGTACTTCTCGTAGGTTCTGTTGCTATTGGTTCAATGGCGGCTATAAACGTTGTAAAAACTCATAATTCTATTAAAAACGTTTCAACCGTTTATTTGGATAATATGCCAAAATTAGAGCTTAGCACAGAAGGTAAAAACGTTGTTGTTTTAATGTTGGATCGCGCTATGGGAGAGTATATTCCTTATATACTCAATGAAAAGCCCGAATTAAAAGAACAGTTTGACGGATTTACCTACTATTCCAACACAATATCCTATGGCGGACATACAAATTTTGGTGCTCCCGCATTGCTTGGCGGTTATGAATATACACCCGTTGAAATGAATAAGCGAAGTGATGAAAAATTAGTGAGCAAACATAACGAAGCGTTGAAAGTTTTGCCAACACTTTTCTCAAACAACGGTTATGACGTAACCGTATGCGATCCACCGTATGCAAACTATAATTGGGCTACTGATTTATCAATTTATGATGATTCTGATATAAAAGCATATATTGCTAAAGGAAAGTTTGGGGAAGGTATAAGTCCCCAACAGTTGAAAAGAAATAATCAAAGAAACTTTTTTTGCTTTAGTATTATGAAAACCCTTCCTTTGTTCGTTCAACCTTATGTTTATAAGGAAGGGACTTACAATAATACCGATGCGGCTTATATGTCGAAGCAAATCGTTGATGGAACTTCTGTTGCTTACGGTTATAGGAAAAACTTTATGGATTCTTACGAAGTTTTGAATAATTTATCAAGTATAACGAATATTTCAGAAGACGGAAAAAACACGTTTTTGTTTATGGCAAACGATGCAACTCATGAGGTTGCATTATTGCAAGAGCCTGAATACGTTCCCGTGCAACGTGTTGACAATACTGAATATGACAAAAACAACAAAGACCGTTTTACTTTGAACGGTGAATCTATTGATATGTCAACGGGTTATCAATTAGCACACTATCAAAGCAACGTTGCCTCGCTTATTCAGCTTGCTCGATGGTTTGATTATTTGAAATTAAATAACGTATATGATAATACGAAAATAATAATTGTTTCAGACCACGGTTATTGTCTCCATCATAATAAAGACTTGTTGTTCTACGATATAACTGAACAAATTGAAGACGTTAGCCAATATTCACCTTTGTTATTGGTAAAGGATTTCAATAGTACGGGATTCAAAACCTCAGATGAATTTATGACAAACGCTGACGTTCCAACCTTAGCTACCATAAATGCTATTGATAATCCCATAAACCCTTTCACTAATAAACCCATAACGAGCGATGAGAAAACTGCTCACGATCAGATAATATGTTTATCTCACGAGTATGACGTGGAGAAGAACAACGGAAACACTTATATGCCTTCCAAATGGGCAACGGTTAATGGGGATATACGCGACAGAAATAATTGGAAATTCAGCGATGAGGAGATTGTGTTGAAAGAACACAAGTTACCATAACTTACCCTTTGATAAAATATGAAAGTTGCTTCATAGAGTGGATTTCAAATTTTTTAAAAAATAAAAATTTGAAAAAGTAGAAAAAAATATAAAAAACCCCTTGACAAATGAAAAAAACGGAGTATAATAAAGTCAACATTTGAATATCACAAAAATGACTGCGACGAAGACGGTCGAAACGTGAAGCCTCCAGAGAGTTGGCGGTTGCTGTGAGCCAATGGTTTGACATTTCAATGACCTATCACTTCTGAGTCGGAGGACCGAAAGCGGTTTTTCAGTTTTTTAACTGTTTTATAAAATCTGCAAGTAGACTCCTTCCGTATTGCTGCGTTAAAGCAAAGAGCTTGTTTGAGCTTGAGAGCGGCGGAAAATTTATATGTTCCGCAATTTGAGTGGTACCGCGGGTTAATAACTCGTCTCAAAGAATAAAACTTTGAGGCGAGCTTTTTTTGTTTTATTCAAAACCGTAAAAGGCTTTGGAGAAAGAGCTTCAAAGCAAAACCAAACTAAACGGAATCGAAAGGAGCAAAAAAATGGATTACAGTTTAAAGGAAGTTGCAGGGAGAATAAAAGACCTGCGTGAAGCAAAGGGATATACACCTGAGGAACTTGCAAAGCTCACGGGTGTTTCCACTGATGATTATAAGCTGCTTGAAGAGGGTGAAACAGATTTCAGCTTCACTTTTATCTATAAGTGTGCTAAGGCTTGCGGTGTTGAGGTTGTTGATATTCTTGAAGGAACAAGTACAACCCTTACCTCTTTTGCCATAACAAGAAAAGGTGAAGGACTTAAAATAATTAAAAAGCAGGGTGTAGTTTATAACAACCTTGCACCAAAATTTAAAGACAAGTTGGCAGAGCCATTCCTTGTTAAGTTTCCATATTTAGCAGAGGAACAGAATGCCCCCATTAAATTAAATTCTCATAACGGACAGGAATTTGACGTTATCGTTAAAGGTGCGTTAAAGGTTCAGGTTGGAAACCACGTTGACGTGCTTTATGAGGGAGATTCCATATTTTACAACAGTATAATTCCTCACGGAATGATTGCTGTCAGCGAAGGCGGATGTGAATTTCACGCAGTTGTTCTCAATCCACAAGACGGACAGGTAAGCGAAGAATATCCCGAAGCTCCCTTTATCGCTGCAAAAGCGTCTTCTGTTGCCGAAAACACATATAAAACGGTTGCAGACAATTTTGTTGAATCAACGTATGATGAAAACGGAATTTTCAATGGTATTTCCTTTAAAAACGAAGATAAATTCAATTTTGCTTTTGACTGTGTTGATGCTATAGCAACAAAAAATCCTGATAAACTTGCTATGATGTGGGTTTCAAAGGACAAAACTGATAAAAAATTCACGTTTAAGGATATGAAAAAATATTCTGCAAAAACTGCAAACTATTTTGAATCCCTTGGAATCAAAAAGGGCGATACGGTTATGCTCGTTCTTAAACGTCATTATCAGTTCTGGTTCTGTATGCTTGCTCTTCATAAGATTGGTGCAATAGCTATACCCGCAACTAATCAGCTTGTTGAACACGATTTTGAATATAGATATAAAGCTGCAGGCGTTAAGGCTATCGTTTGTACGGCAGACGGTTCTGTTTCCAATGAAGCAGAAAAGGCGGCGGCTAATTTCCCCGAAATGATGAAAATTCTCGTTGGAGGCGAAAAAGAGGGATGGCATAATTTCAACGTTGAAATGGAACGTTTCAGCACCCATTTCTACCGCAACGAAAACACACCTTGCGGTGATGATCCTATGCTTATGCTTTTCACCTCAGGAACAACGGGTTATCCAAGAATTGCAACTCATTCATATAAATACGCTTTAGGACATTATCCAACTGCAAAGCATTGGCATAACGTTGATCCCGAAGGGTTACATTTCACAATTTCAGATACGGGTTGGGGTAAAGCCCTCTGGGGCAAGTTATACGGTCAATGGCTCTGCGAAGCAGGTGTATTTACTTATGATTTCGACAGATTCCATCCAGACGATATTCTTCCTCTCTTTAAAAAATATAATATAACAACATTCTGCGCTCCCCCAACAATGTATAGATTCTTTATCAAGGAAGACCTTTCAAAATATGACCTTTCTTCAATAAAGTATGCAACAACAGCGGGCGAAGCTCTTAACCCAGAGGTTTTCAATCAATTCTATAAGGCAACGGGACTTAAAATAATGGAAGGATTCGGTCAGACCGAAACAACGCTTTCCATTGCTAATTTCGTTGGTTCAACAGCGAAAATCGGTTCTATGGGTAAACCAAGCCCACTTTATGACGTTGTTCTTCTTGATGTGGACGGAAACGAATGTAAAACGGGTGATACGGGTGAAATCTGTATCAGAACAAAGGACGGTGCTCCTTGCGGTCTCTTTATCGGTTATTATCTTGATGAAGAAAAAACAAAAGACGTTTGGCACGATGGTTTCTATCATACGGGCGATCAAGCAACGATGGATGAAGACGGATACCTCTGGTATGTTGGACGTATTGATGACGTTATTAAATCGTCAGGGTACCGTATCGGACCTTTTGAAATTGAAAGTGTAATAATGGAGCTTCCATACGTTCTCGAATGTGCTATAACTGCTGTTCCCGATGAAGTTAGAGGACAGATTGTTAAGGCAACTATTGTTCTCACAAAAGGAACTACACCAAAAGATGAGCTTAAAAAAGAGATTCAGGAATACGTTAAAACGCATACAGCACCCTATAAATATCCAAGAATCGTTGAATTTGTTGAGGAACTTCCAAAAACAATAAGCGGTAAAGTAAGACGTGTTGAAATTCGTAATAACGATTTGAAAAAAAATAATCAGTAAGTAAAAAAGCTTTCCTGAAAATTTCTTTTGGGAAAGCTTTTTTTGAATTAGGAGTTAGGAACTTTTATAATGAGGAATTAGGAACTTTTATAATTAGGAATGAGGAATGAGGAATGAGGAATAAATGAAACCTTTTTCGCTTCGCTCAAAAGCTACATTTTTATAATTGAAAATTGAAAGGTTTTTAAAGTTTGGAGCGTGAAGAGCTTAATTCATAATTCATAATTCATAATTCACAATTCGGAATAAATGAAGGTTTTTTAAAGTTTGGAGCGTGAAGTTTGGAATTAATGAAAGTTTTTCTCTTTGTGAAAAAACTGAAATATTATAATTTAATTATAATAAAAAAGTTAGTTTTCGACCTATGGGAGAAAACTTTCCATCATTCCTAATTCCTAATTCCTAATTCCTAATTCCTAACTCCTAATTCCTAATTCCTAACTCCTCATTCCTCATTCCTAATCAATACGGGAGGTTTATAAATATGAAAAAAATAGAAAAATTTTTTTACCCTTGTGCTTTTATTTCCCCAATTATTTTTGCATTATCTTGGATTTTAATATATTTATTTATAGGCTTTTTATTTCGAAAAAGCATCGATTCTATCGGGGCAATTTTGGGACTCATTATTGGAATGATTATTGAGCTTGGATATCCAATTATGGTTTTTTTGATTGGCGTTCCCTTATATTGCCTTATGTATGGAACGTTGTATTGTCTTATGAATGAAATAAAAATTATAATTTCATCGAAAAAGAAATTTTTTCTTGTGTTTTATAATTCTTTTATATTATCCTTATTTTGTTATTTGGCGTTTTCTAAAGATGAAAAGGCTTTCAGATACGCACTTATCTTTTTCGTTTGGTCGCTTTTCTGGTGTATATTACCCATACTTTTTAATTTTTTAAAAAATAAAGCCAATAAATAATAATAGATTCTCTTCCCGATAAAGTGAAAACTTATTTCCTTGAGTTGAAAAAAATATGAATTTTTTTACTTGAAATAATATTTTGTTCTAAAAAATGTTTCAATTATAACGAAATAAAAAGCTAAAAATAGGTTGATTTTTCCTTTTAAAAAGCGTATAATATATTCAGCACACAGTGTGCTAAATATATTGGATATACCGAACATACTGAACGTGATGAACATACTGAACGTGATGAATATGTTTAATATTCCGAATGTTCTGAATATGTTGAATGTTCTGAATGTGTTGAATATGTTTAATATGTTTAATATGATGAATACGCTGAATATGAAACTGACTATGCTTATATTTTTTTGTTAAAAATAGAAGAAATAGGGATATTTGGTTTTGAGAGAAAGGAAAAATATGAGTATATACGAAGAATTTTTGAAAAAAGGGCATAAGGTAAATCCCGTTTCTGATTTCAGACACCTTGTTTATTCAAGTGCTGAGAGATTTGGAAAACAAAACGCTTTCGTTCTGAGAGGGCGAAACATAACTTATTATGAGTTTTGTCTTGAATATAAATATTTAACAACTTATTTTTTGTCTGAGGGATATAAAGGAAAAAGAATTGCGGTTGTTGGT
>JAZNJM010000021.1:0-21486 GCA_045578045.1 Eubacteriales bacterium
GCTTTATCAACACCAAGAGCAATATCAGGAGATTGTTCGTGGATAGCTGTTATAATTCCACAAGTGTCACAATCAAAACCTTTATCGGAAGAATCATATCCTATCTCTTTTATCGTTTTTCTAACAATTCCCTGAACGTCAACGTATGCAGAAGTTGTTATTTCACCCATAACAAGAACGAGTCCGGTTGTACAAGCTGTTTCACATGCAACTCTTGCCATAGGATCTTGCTCGAAAATAGCATCAAGAACGCCATCTGAAATTTGATCGCAAATTTTATCAGGATGTCCTTCTGTTACAGATTCGGATGTAAAAAATCTTTTGTTCATAATTAAAAACCTTTCGATATATTCTATATTATTTTTATTATTAATAAATATTGTCAATCTAACTTTTTGCTTTTATTATAATTCAATTCTTTATTATAATTTTATTCTTTATTGAAATATGCTTTTATGAAATCTTTTCTTGTTATAATTCCAATAAAAACACTTCTATCATCAACAACAGGGACAAAATTTTGTTCTGAAAGTTTTAAAATAATATCATCTGTTGTTGCTGTTATACTTATTGGTGTATTCCAATCTTTTCTTATAATATCTTTAATTGAAACTCTTTCAAGAGCCTTTAAACCCTGTTCACCAGCAGAAATTAGCTGCCAAAGAAAGTCGCCCTCCGTTACAGTTCCAATATATATTCCGTTTGAATCAATAACAGGAATAGCCGTATAACCGTGATACTTAATTTTTTCAATACCTTGCCTTACTGTTTGGTCTTGAGTGAGGAATGCAACAGAGCATTTAGGTTTTAATAATTTAATTACATTCATCATTGACTCCTTACTAAAATATGTAACTAAAAACCAAGGTTTAAAATTGCTTCTGGTATATTACTTTTTCCAAGAACGCTGCTTCCTGCGACTATAACGTTAGCACCCGCAGCAATAACTGTATTCACGTTTGAAGAATCAATTCCGCCATCTGCTTCAATATCAATTTTGTAACCCGATTCTTCAACAAGATATTTAATTCTTTTTATATTTTCAATAGTTTTTGGAATGAGCTTCTGCCCTCCAAAGCCTGGTTCGACTGTCATAACAAGAATCATATCACAATATTCAAGATAAGGTATAACAGCATCAGGTGATGTATTGGGTTTTATGGATAAACCCGCTTTAGCACCGAGAGATCTTATTTTTAATAGAGTATCTTTAACGTTAAAAGTGCTTTCAAAATGAATTGTAATTATATCGCTCCCAGCAGCCACAAAACTTTCTATATATCTTTCAGGAGTAGTTATCATTAAATGAGTATCAAAAACAAGATTCGTTTTTTTCCTTAAAGATTTGATAAGTGGTTGTCCGAAAGAAATATTTGGAACAAAAATGCCATCCATAACATCAAGATGAATATAACTGACGTTACATTTTTCAAGTATATCAAGAGAATCTCCTATTTTAGAAAAATCTACAGATAACAAAGAAGGAGAAAGTATTTTTTTATAAGTATGTTTTTTCATAGTAATTAATATAATATCCTCTGAAATTAAATCTATAATGCACTTTGAATTCTACATTAATACATATATACAGTACAAAGAATAGTATAAATATATTTATTAAAAAGACTGTACACAATATTTAGCCATTTTTATCTTATAGTATTTTACCACTCATTTACTAAAATGTCAATAGATTTAGCATTATGTATTTAAGAAATGAGAAAAATATATAAAGTAGAATTAAAAAACATTGGCTTAATCCTTTCGAATTAAGCCAATGTTTTGGGGTTGTCAAATTAGTATAATGAAAAACAGAATTATTTTTTCATTTCTGCGTAGCAATCGCTGCAGTATACAGGTTTACCTTCTGTTGGAACAAAAGGAACTTTTGCTGCTCCGCCGCATTTATCGCAAATAGCATCGTGAAGTTCTCTGGGGCCTTTGCCTGCGTTTTTCTTTGCATCACGACATGCTTTGCATCTTTGTGGTTCATTCTGAAAACCTTTTTCAGCGTAGAACTGCTGTTCGCCTGCAGTAAATGTAAACTCATTACCACAATCTTTGCATACTAATGTTTTGTCCTCGTACATGTTTTTTACCTCGTTTGGAAATAATATTTTAGGGTTTCCCCGATTAAACAAGCTTTTTCAGCTTATTTTTTATACGTTGAATAGCATTGTCTATGCTCTTGATATCCTTACCAAGCCTGCTTGCAATCAAGGAATAAGGCATTTCCGCAAGGTACATTCCAAAAACCTGCGCTTCATAGGTTGAAAGGACTGAAAAAATAGTATCATGCAGCTGAGATGAACTTTCCATATAAAGATATTCATCTTCAGGAGAATTCGCTACGGGATTATGAACTACTTCAAAAAGACCATCTGATATATCTTCTATGCTGATTTCATTATCAAGCCACTTTTTTTTATGATATCGTAACGCTGATATTACAGAATTGCGTACACACGTTTTTGCATATGTGGAAAACGAACAATCCCGCGTTTTATCATAAGAACGAACTGCTTTAAGAAGACCAATTAAGCCTTCTTGTATAAAATCTTCTTTATAGTCAGATGGAACGTTAAGCAAACCGACATACTTATACAAAAAGCCACGATATTTAACAATTAACAATGTTGTTGCTAATGAGTCTCCGCTTTTAGCCGCCTCAACAAGAATTTTTTCATTATTGTATTCCTCAGCTAATAACGGACAGCCATCACCGTTTTCTATATTACTGTTATTAATTTTATCAAAACTATCTAAAGAAAAATCACACTCAAATATTTCTGATGAATCATTGGATAGAAACGACTTATCAGATTCATTATTATCGTCAAAAAGTGAACAAATGCTTTTTTCTAACACTATATTTTTCCTTATAATCTTATCTCTGCTTTTAAAATTAACACTGTGATAAATAATATAAATCAGTTAATAAACTCACTTATAAATATTTTTTTAATTCTAACATATAGCAAAGACTTTGATATATCAGCTTTGATATAAATATAAATTTACCTTAATAACACTTTGAGGTTGACTTTGTAATTCAAATCTCTTGCAACCAACTAAGAAAATTGTTAGCGAAGACAATTAATTACTCTTAATTGTTAAAGAAAACTATATCGTAAAAGAAAATTACTATATTATTCTCTATAAAAGCATATAGTAATAATCTCAGCTTCTTAATTCAATTATAACCATTTTTTTTTATTTGTCAATACCTTTTTAGACTTTTTTACAATACTTTTTATAATTTTGTGTATAAAATGGATATTTAATTCAATATTAAACGCTATAAATTGAATTATATCATTCTATTTCTGCATAGAATAAAACTCAGAAAGCTCTTTTACATAAGATAACATATGAGAAAGTTGTTCTTGCATACTTTCAAATAGTTTAATCTGAGCTCTCGTTCTATCTAAATTATGATTATCTCTATGTGTTTTAAAATAAACGTCTCCATTAAGATAATCTGTTAAAAATCGTATTGCTAATTCATAAGTCATAACAAGCGGACCATAAGGCAACGTGTCTATTTCATCTTTTGATAAAACATCATATAACTGCTGAATATAACCTTCGGAAAACAATTTAAACATTGAAAAATCCATAGACATTTTATCTAAATCAGTTTCATCTTCCGAAGCGGTTGCGGCAGCGGAACGAATTGCATCTCCAAAATCATATGCTGCAAAGCCAGGCATAACAGTATCAAGATCTATTACAGCAAGAGGTTCACCTGTTTTTTCATCAAGCATAATATTATTACATTTTGTATCATTATGCGTAACTCTTAGTTTAATCTTTTGCTGAGCATATAAATCATAAAAAATCGTTGAATAATGCTCATATTTCTTAACCCATTGAATTTCTTTTTCAACAGTTATAACTCTTTTTGCCAAATCATTTTGAACCGCTTCGTAAAAAGCTGTTACCCTTTTTGGAGTATTATGAAAATCAGGAATTGTTTCGTGTAACACTTCAATTGGAAAATCATCTAATTCCCGTTGAAATTTAGCAAAACCAATACCAACGTTTTTTATGGTTTCTTTTGATGGATTCTCTAATGAAATTGCGTTGTATACACAAGAAACAACTCTCCAATAATTATTGTCGGTATCTATATATAAGCTGGAACCATCTGAACGATGATATACCTTCAACGTTTTTCTTATAATATCTTTTTCGCCTTTATGCCTTAATTTATTATAAATATGCCTTGTTACAGAATCAAAATTTTCCATAACTTTATCAGGATTTTTAAAAACGTTTGCATTTATTCTCTGAACAATATATGATTTATTTTTATTATTCTCTAACATCTCAAGAACATACGTATCATTTATGTTTCCGCCCTTAAGACATCTATATGAAAGCGCTTCGCCTGGTATGCCAAAAGCTTTGACTATTTTGGTTAAAGCTCTAAATACATCCGTAGTAGAATGCATAATAATTACCTCTTTCATTTATTCAACGGGACTATAACGCTCTGCTAATAAAATTGAATCTTTTTTTATTAAAACATTGTTTTGATATGATTCTGTTGAAATTAAGTTTTTATATTCACTTTTTAAAGGAAGAATTATATCATTATCAGAATAATTTACAATAACTATAACACTTTCATCTTGTGTAAACCTCTCAAATGCAAATACATCTGATGAAGAATCGAAAATCTTAATTTCACCGTTTTTTAAAGCATTGCTTTTACTTCTGATTTTTGACAGATGAGATACAATTTTTATTAAACTCTTATCTTCTCTACCCCACGGAAACGTTTTTCTGTTAAAAGGATCGTGATATCCTTCGATTCCTGCCTCATCTCCATAATAAATACACGGAACACCAGGCAAAGTCATAAGCAAAACAAATGCATCCTTTAACATCTTAATTGCTCTGTCTCTTGTATTTGAATCCATTTTCTTATATGCTAAAATTTTATTTGGAAGTCCATAAGAAGATTCACCACCCAAGACCGTTAAAATACGTTCTGTATCGTGAGTTCCTAAAATATTCATAAGAAAATTAATCTTATTAGAAGGATAATGAGAATTTAACGTTCTGATAACGCTTTTTAACTCATTTGAATTGCGAGATTTTATAAAGTTGATTAATCCGTTTCTCAAGGGATAATTTGTAACACCATCTAATCTGTCGTCATCAAAATAATGTTTTGATTCACCATATGCTGATTTACAAGAAGCGTCTTCCCAAACTTCACCAATTACGACTGCATCTTTTTTAGATTCCTTTGCACTTTTAGTTATTTGTTTCAAGAAAGAGCCATCTAATTCATCAGCAACGTCTAATCTCCACCCCGAGATTCCCATATTCATATATTTTTTAATAACGTCTTTGCAAATAAAATTTTTAAAAGCAGGTATTTTATTTACTTTAGGAAGATTCTTTATTCCCCACCAGCTATCATAGTCATCTGGGAAGCTATAAAAATTAAACCACGAATAATACTTCGATTCTTTTGATTGAAAAGCTCCTAAGGAATCATATTTTCCAAATTTATTAAAATAAATGCTATCCTCACCGACGTGATTGAAAACGCCGTCAAGAATTACGTGCATATCTCTTTTTTTACATTCTTTTAAAAGCTCTGATAAAGCTGTATCGCCTCCGAATCCCTCGTCAACTTGCATATAATCTCCAGTATCATATTTATGGTTAGAATATGCTTTAAAAATAGGACTTAAATATATAGTCTTTGTTCCAAGAGATTGTATATAATCGAGCTTTTCAATAACACCCCAAAGGTTTCCGCCAAAAAAAGTGTTATTATTTAAAAATCCTCCAACGTACTCAGGATATTCAGGAACACCATTATCCCAATCGTTATAATAAACGGCATCTTTTCTTTTCTTTGTTTCTTTAATTGAAGATTTACAAAATCTGTCAACAAATATATGATATATAATTCCCTCGCTTAACCACGTTGGAGAATCATATTTATTTTCACAAACTAAAAGTTGAAATCTACTTCCTTCATAATCGGAAAAATAACCTAAATTTCCACAAAAAGAGAAATATTTTTTTCCGTAAGACGTATTACAATCAAATTTGATAAAGTAGATATCGTGTTTATAATAAACACAGTCAAGGGGGACGGTATAAACGTCCTTCCCCTCAACAGTTTTAAGATAGGATGCGCAAAGAGTTTTAATATACCCTTTTTCGTTATAAAATGAGGCGTATAATTGAAGAACTGCACTTCTTCTTGGGACAAGAATTTTTAAATAAGCAATACCTTCCTGAGAAATGACAGCTTTCTCACTCTCTGCGCTTCCGTTTGAAGTTAAAATTGATGTTATAACCATTATTGGTTCGGCACATTCATCTGAATGTGGAATTATTTTATTAAATCCGTTCATATGATAAACACGCCGAAAAAATCAATCAATTTGTTATTATTTAATCTTTACAGCGTTTAATCCCCAAATATTATTAGCATATTCGCCAATGCTTCTATCTGCTGCAAATATACCTGCATTAGCAATATTGATAAGTGATTTTTTATTCCAGGCTTTTCTATCAGAATATGTTATTCCAACCTTCTTTTGAGCCTCAGCATAGAATTCATAGTCAGCCATACACATATATGGATCAGCTACGCCGTATGAGAAAAGAAGATAATTTGCAATATCATCAAAGCTTCTTCCGTTAAAGCCTGTGTGTAAATAATCAACAGCACGTTTCAAATCTGCGTTTCTGTTATAGTAATATGATGATGCATATCCTTTACGCCATATTTCTTCAACTTCGTCTGCTGTATAACCGAAAATAAAGATATTATCTTTTCCAACAGCCTGATTAATTTCAACGTTAGCTCCATCAAGCGTTCCGATTGTTAAAGCACCGTTAATCATAAACTTCATATTACCCGTTCCACTTGCTTCTTTTCCCGCAAGAGAAATTTGTTCGCTAACTTCAGCAGCGGGCATAAGATGTTCTGCAACAGAAACATTATAGTTTTCTATGAAAATAACGTTGAGTTTTTTCTTGATTTCAGGATGTTTTTGAATATCGGCGGAAATATAGCAAATAAGTCTTATAATATTTTTAGCAACAGCATAACCAGGAGCAGCCTTTGCAGCAAAAATAAACGTTCTTGGCTTCATTGGCAAATCTGGATTTTCTTTTAATGCTGTATATATACTTATGATATGCAAAGCATTGAGAAGCTGACGCTTGTATTCGTGAAGTCTCTTTGCCTGAACGTCAAAAATTGAATCCGGATCAATAACAGCACCCTGTTTATCAAAGATATATTGTGCAAAGCTCTTTTTGTTTTCCTGTTTGATTTTTTCAAGTCTTTCAAGAACAGAAGAATCATCAGCAAATTTTTCAAAATTCTTGAGCAACCAAGGCTGTTTTCTGTATTCGGGTCCGATACATTCATCAAGTAACTTACAAAGTCCTGGGTTGGAATAGCAAAGCCATTTTCTATGGGCAATACCGTTTGTTACGTTGGTGAATCTTTCGGGATACATATCAGCAAAATCATTAAACACGCTTGTTTTAAGAATATCGGAGTGGAGCTGAGAAACACCGTTAACAGTATGAGAACCGATAACGCTAAGGTTTGCCATTCTGATTTGCTTATAAGCGATAATGGACATATTTGTTATTTTATCCCATTTGCCTGGGAATTTATCCCACGCTTCTTTACAGAAACGCTCGTTTATTTCTTTGATAATAACGTAGATTCTTGGAAGTTTTAATTTGAAAAGGTCTTCATTCCAACATTCAAGAGCTTCTGGAAGAACGGTATGGTTTGTATAACTTACGATTTTCGTTACCATATCCCAAGAATCTTCCCAAGAATAATTATGTTGATCCATAAGAAGTCTCATAAGCTCAGGAATTACTAATGCGGGATGAGTATCATTAATATGAATTGAAACCTTTTCAGGCAACGTTGATAAATCTTTGTAATAGAAAATATGATCAGAAATTATGTTCTGAAGGGATGCACTAACGAGGAAATACTGCTGACTAAGTCTGAGGATTTTTCCTTCAAGATGGTTATCGTTAGGATAAAGAACTTTTGTTATAGCTTCTGCCAACGTTCCCTCTTCAACAGCTTTAACATATTGTCCTTGAGAGAAAAGCTCCATATTAAGCTCTTTTACGCCCTGTGCCTTCCAAAGACGAAGAGTTGAAATAGCATCACTGTCTGCACCGGATATCATCATATCATATGGAATAGCTTCGATTTCATCATAATCATTATAAACTATTTCACATCTGCCCGTATCCCACTTTTCAGTTATTGTTCCACCAAGTTGAACCTTGAATCTCTTATCACGTCTTGGTACAAGCCAAACATCGCCATACGTTAACCATTCGTCAGGAAGCTCGATCTGTTCACCATCTGCTATTTTCTGACGGAAAAGACCGTATTCATAGCAAAGAGAATATCCATATGCGGGATAATCAAGAGTTGAAAGAGAATCCATAAAGCAAGATGCCAATCTACCTAAACCACCATTGCCTAATGCTGCATCAGGTTCCATTTCGTAAATTTCATCAAGATCGAATCCTAATTCATTTAACGTTTCTCTATAAATATCTTCAATGCCAAGATTATTAAGATTCATTTTGAGGGAACGTCCAATAAGAAATTCCATACACATATAGTATACGCGTTTTTCGCCTTTTTTTCTAACCTGTGTATTATATTCTTTTTTCTTCATTGTGAGAATATCACGAACAGCAAGAATTACAGATTTATATATCTGTTCCTTGTTAGCCTCAGAAGGAGACGTTCCATAATATCTCGAAAGTTTATTTTGTAATATTTCTTTTACTTCAGATTTATTTAATTTCATTATTAATTTTCCTTTCAAATAGATATATAGTTTTTCTGAATTAATTATTTCTTATGCGTTTATTTTTGAGAGAGGAGCTTATTATACATATTTACATACATATCTGCCGTTTTGCTCCAAGAGAAATCAACTCGCATCACCTTTTTAACCAATTCATTCCACGCATTTTTATCTTCATAATATGCACAAGCTCTGTTTACTGCATCAGCTAACTGAACGGGACTGTATGCCGCAAAGGTAAATCCGTTGCCTCCGCCTTCCCAACCCACGTCTCTTATGGTATCGTAAAGACCGCCTGTTTCTCTTATTATGGGAACAGTTCCGTATCTTGATGCAATCATCTGAGAAAGACCGCAAGGCTCAAACCTTGAAGGCATCAAGAATATATCTGCACCTGCGTATATACGTTTTGATAAATCTTTGTTATACGTTAATAAAGTGCGAACCTTTGTTGGATACCTCTCTGCAAGAGATTTAAAGAAATTTTCGTAATGATAGTCTCCCTGTCCTAAAATAACAAGTTGAATATTTTTAGAAAGAATCTCTTCGATTGCAAGCTGAATTATATCAATTCCTTTATGTGCAACAAGTCTGGAAACAATGGCAAACAAAGGGATATCTTCGTTTATTGGCAAACCAACCATTTCTTGAAGAGCAGTCTTATTTTCTTTTTTTCTTCCGATAGATCTCCAAGAATAATTTTTAAAAATTGATTCATCTGTTGAAGGATTATAATAATCATAATCCAATCCATTTAAAATTCCAGTGAGCTTATCTTTATACAAATCAAGTATAAAATGAAGTCCCTCGGAAAAAGAAGGTGAAAGAAGCTCTTTTGCATACGTTGGGCTTACGGTTGTAACTTCATCAGCACAAACAATAGCACCTTTCATAAGATTTATACATCCGTTATACTCAACAATTGATGCTTCAGACGGAGAAAGATCAAAAATATCTCCTAAAATATCAAAACCATATACACCTTGGTAAGCAACGTTATGAATTGTGAATACAGCTTTTATATCTTCATAATTAGGCATATTTTTGAAATGCTGTTTAAGATATATTACACTCAAAGCGGTATGCCAATCGTGAGCATGTAAAATATCGGGAAAATAGTTTATTTCCTGCATCAATATTAAAACAGCTTTACAGAAAAATGCATAACGTTCTGCATCATCAAAACTTCCGTATAATGACGGTCTTTTAAAGTAATATTCGTTATCAACAAAATAGAAAATAACGCCATCTTTTTCGATGCTGTACAAACCGCAATATTGCCATCTCCAAGAAAGAGGAACGGATGTAACGTATACCTGTTCTAAAGCATCCCTGTATTCAGGAGCCAAACTTCCGTAAAGAGGTAATATAACTCTTATATCAACATCATCGCCATAAGTTTTTTTGAGTGCTTTGGGAAGTGAACCTATAACATCTCCAAGTCCGCCAGCGGATGCATAAGGTGTAGCTTCCGAAGCAACGTGTAGAATTTTTTTCATATACATCTCCACAAAATAATCATTTTTTATCTTATTTTTCTTATTTGTATCTTTATTTTTTAGATAAAGATAATTTATATTTATTAATTTATATTTTTTATATTTTTTCTTAAAATTAAACAATTGATTCTTTATTTATAAAAAGAGGCATTCTCTCATAGCCGCATAAAAGTCTTCCATCTCTGATAACAACCTTTTTATCAGTTATTACATATCTGAGGTCTACGTTTTCACCCGTTAAAGTATCTTGCATTAAAATGCAATTTGAAACGGAAGTCCCCTTTCCTATTTTGACACCTCTGAACAAAATAGAATTTTCAACTGTACCCTCAATAATACAGCCATCTGCAACGAGAGAATTTTTTACGTTTGATTCCCCTTTATAGAGAGTTGGAGGAGAATTCTTAACGTTTGTATATATAGGATTATCCTTATTCTTAAAAAGTTGTTTTCTATATGGAGCTGATAACAAATCCATATTGCAATAATAATATCCCGTAAGAGAATCAACGAACATAAAATATCCGTTGTACTCATATACACGATAATCGTCTTTAAGCATATTTTTAGCAATAATATCGCGATAGAAGTTGGTATATCCGTGGGCAGAAGCATCATAAAGCAATTCTTCAAGATACCTTTTTCTCATTACGCAAATATTCATATATAAATCTGAATACCCCGAAAAAGAAGTATGGCTATATGAAGCAACATCCGTTATTCTTCCCGAATCATCAGATTCAACGAAAAGATAATTTTTTGAAGTTGTGACAAAAAAACCTTTTCCCGTTTTGGCAGCAAACTGTGTTTTAACAGCAAAGGTTGCATCTGCACCCGTTGACTGATGATAGTCAACCATTGCTTTTATGTCAAAATTACAAATTGTATCACAATCGGAAAGAACAACATAGTCTTCATCACATCCGCTTATAAATTCTCTTATACCAATAAGAGCTTCAAGGCGAGAGGAATATAAATTATTTGACGAATTTGCAAAAGCAGTTACATATGGAGGAAGAATCTTTATCCCCCCTGAACGCCTTGCTAAATCCCAATCTTTACCAGTTCCTATATGTTCCATCAAGGATCTATAATTACTGTGAGCAATTACACCTATATTAGTTATCCCCGAATTTACCATATTGGAAAGCGGAAAATCAATAAGTCTGTATCTCCCGCCAAAAGGAATACTCGCCATTGTTCTGCTTTTTGTTAACTCAGGTATATTCTTATCATATATATTTGAAAAAATTATGCCAACAATAGACATCTTAATCACCTGTGCAAAACGCACAATACTCCTTTCAAGTAAAGAATCAACCTTTAATTTCAGATTCTAAGTATTGTTCATCAACATATGCTCCGGCAGGAATAACAGCACTCCTTGGAATAGTAACACCGCTACCAATCAATGTTATATCTTTTCCGTTTTTCATTGGTTCGCCCACCGTTGCATTTGCAGAGATTAAAGTTCCGCTATCAATAACCGAATAATCAACCTTTGCTCCCGAAGATATAACAACATCACTCATTATAACAGAATCCGTTACAACTGCTCCGCTTTCAACGATAACACCTGGAGAAATAACAGAATTTATAATTGTTCCGTAAATCTCGCTGTCTCCTGCTACTATGCTATTCACCTGTTTACTGTTTGAAGAGACATACTGAGGAGAACGAGGAGAGGTTTTAGAAAAAATTCTGCTATTTTTATCGTGAAGGTCTAACGTTGGACATTCACCTAAAAGATCCATATTTGCTTCCCAAAGGCTCTTTATAGTTCCAACATCTTTCCAATATCCGTCAAATTTGAATGCAAACAAACGCTCTTTATTTGCTAACATCGTTGGAATAATGTTTTTACCGAAATCGTTTTCACTATTGGGATTATTTTCATCTTCTTCGAGATATTTATATAATTTATCAGCTGAGAAGACGTAAACACCCATTGAAGCCTTTGTGCTTTGAGGATTTTTTGGTTTTTCTTCAAATTTAAGAATTGACATATTATTATCAGTTGTCATTATACCAAATCTTGATGCTTCTTCTATTGGAACGTCAATAACTGCAATAGTACAATCAGCACGATTTTTTTTATGAAAACTGATCATTTCTCTATAATTCATTTTATAAATATGATCGCCCGAAAGAACGACAACATATTCTGGATCATATCTTTTTATAAAATTAATATTTTGATATATAGCATTAGCAGTTCCTTTATACCAATCTGCTTTTTGCGCTCCTTGATATGGCGGAAGAAGTGTAACACCTCCGAAAATTCTATCCATATCCCACGCTTGACCGTTTCCTATATAATCGTTTAAAGCGAGGGGTTGATATTGAGTTAAAACACCAACGGTATCTATTCCGGAGTTAATACAATTAGAGAGTGGAAAGTCAATTATTCTATATTTACTTCCGAAAGGAACAGCAGGCTTTGCCTGTTGCCTTGTAAGAAGATACAGTCTGCTACCCTGCCCACCTGCAAGAAGCATTGCTACGCTTTCTTTCTTCTTTGCCATAATATATTACCGCCTTTTATAAATCTGCAATTAATTTATTATTTTTTTTAATATAAACACACGCAAGAGGAGGAACGTCTAAAACCATTCCGTTATTATTTGCACAAAGAGAATTTGATTTAAGATAACCAGACCCGCCAAATTTATCATCATCGCTATTTAAAACAATCTTATATTCTCCGTCTTCTGCAACGGGTAAATAATAGTTGTTTCGCGGTTGAGGACTAAAATTCAAGATAACGTAAACTTTATTTCCATTTCTGTCTGTTCTTGAATATGCATACAAGTTATTATCACAATCATCAGCAGAAATCCATTGAAAACCGTCAAAAGAATCTTCAATTTCCCAAAAAGGCTTATTTTCAAGATAGAAAAAGTTCAATTCTCTTATAAAACTTTGGTATTTTCTATGCATTTCAAAATCAAGCAAAAACCATTCAATAGAGCCGTTATAGTCCCATTCTCTGAATTGAGCTATTTCTGCACCCATAAACGTCAGCTTCTTTCCGGGGTGAGAAAACATATAGGATAAATATGTTCTTGCACAAGCAAATTTCTGCCAATAATCTCCGTACATTTTATTAATAATGGAATTTTTACAATGAACAACTTCATCGTGAGATAATGGAAGAACATAATTTTCTGAAAACGCATACATCAAAGAAAAAGTCATCTTATGGTGGTCATATTTTCTGTAAATGCTGTCAGTTTCGATATACTTTAAAGTATCGTTCATCCACCCCATATTCCATTTCATAGAAAAACCAAGTCCATCTTTTGAGGTTAAAGCGGGAAAAGAAGTTGATTCTTCGGCAATCATTAAAGCATCAGGCACTTCTTCTCTCACAACGCTGTTCAGCTTCTTAAAAAAGGCAATTCCGTCAAGAGAATAATTACTTCCGTCTGGATTAGGAACCCATTCACCGTGTTGTCTTCCATAATCAAGATACAGCATAGATGAAACCGCATCAACACGTAAACCGTCTATATGATACTCTTTAAGCCAATATATAGCGTTTGAAATCAAAAAGGACTGAATTTGAGTTCTTCCTAAATCAAAAGCTCTCGTTCCCCAGCCTTTATGTTCTTTTCTGAAATCAGACTGATACTCATATAAGCATCCACCGTCAAATTCATACAAGCCATATTCATCCTTAGGAAAATGTGCGGGAACCCAATCAAGTATAACACCAATTCCTGCGATATGAAGCTGATTAACAAGATACATAAAATCTATTGGTGTTCCAAATCTTGACGTTGGAGAATAGTATCCACAAACCTGATACCCCCAAGAGCCATCAAAAGGATGTTCTGCCACGGGCATAAACTCAACGTGAGTATATCCCATAGATTTAACGTAAGGAACAAGCTCGCTTGCAATTTCTCTGTAGTTAAGAAACGTTCCGTCATTTTTTCTTTTCCACGAACCTAAATGCATTTCATAAATGTTCATTGGAACAGAAGGAGATTTATTTTCTGATAAACTTTCAGAAAGAGAGGCTCTTCCTTTTAGATACTCTTCATCATCCCATTTAAAAGAATTATCATTAATAATATCAAAAATAATTGATGCACCAGGATTTGTTATTTCGGAAGAAAAAGCATATGGATCGGCTTTATAAAATCTTCTTCCATCACGATGGATTAGAAACTTATATTTCATACCATTTGAAACTCTGTTTCTATCTATCTCAACAGACCATATTCCGTCTGAGTTTTCCATTTTTATGCCATTTTCCCAATCACAAAAGTCTCCGACAAGATAAACCTCATAGGCAGACGGAGCCCAAACTCTGAAACAAAAAACGTCTCCCTCAGGATGTGCACCTAAATATTTATAAGTATAGTAATTTGTTCCTTGATTGAAAAGAAACTTTTCAAAATCTTTATTTCTCATAGCATCTCTCTTTTTAAAATTGTTAAAATACATTTATAACAACTAAATTATTATTGTTATTATTAACCATAAGTATTATACAATAAAAAAACAAAAAAATCAACCTATTTTTCGTTTTTTAATTATTAAGCGTTTTTGCGTTAATAATAATCTAAAATTGTTCATTATTATTTTAAACATTTAACTGCTTTATACCATCCATATTCCTCTGAATATAAAACACACTTAGAATTTGAAAAATCTGATATATAATCAAACCCCTTTGGAATAACAGTATTTCCATATCTGTCTATAATTTTTGGTGTTTCATCCGACACAACTGCAAGACCTTCAACAAAATCTGATGCAGATTTATATATTGGATTTGTTATCCATTGTCCGTTTGAATTCATATAACCGAAACAACCGTTTTTTTCAAGAAGAATAATACCGTCAAGACATCCTAAAACTTTATAATCAGAAGGTATATCAAGTAATTTTCCGGATGATTTTAAAATTAAATTGTTTTTTCCGTTGCTTACCAACGTTATTCCATTATAAAAACGCAAAGAACCTTTTCCACTTGTTGGAATTTTATAGTCAGAAGAAATTAGTTTTCCGTCCTTTGTATAAAAGTATAAATAGTTTGTTTGAGTTGAAAAACATCCAATTCCATCATAAAAGCCGTGTGCTCTTGAGTGTACAGCCTTAATAAGAATTTTATCTTCATTACTCTTAGCTCCCCATTTATCGCCAGACTTAAATAAAATTGGTTCATCGTCTCGCTTAAAGGAATAGGAAGTTCCTCTATTTATACTTTCAACATTAAGAGATTCCAAAAGACTACCATCTTTAACAAAATAATACTTTCCATCTTTTGCAAATAAAACATTTCCATCTTTATCTCTTCCGCCAACAAAAGTATAACCATCAACAAGTTCTGTTATATCATTTCCGTCTAAATCAAATATCTTATCATTTGCGAAAACGTATCCTAATGAATAGGATACGTTTTCGGGAGTAAACTTATTCAAAAAAGATATTTGAGATATTTTTATTCCCATTTCATCTGAAAACATTTCTTCTGTTTCAGATCCATTACAGCTGAATTTAGAATTTATTTCTGTTATTATAGTCTGTAAGTCAGCATAGCTTTCATTTGTAGATGATTCTTCTGAAGAATTATCATTCTCAGATATAGAAACGTCTGTCCAACCATCGTGTTCAGAATATTCCATAACTGAATAATCGTCAAAAGAAAGCATATTTTCCTCATTACCAGTTCCAATAAACGTTATTGCCATAATTCCAACAGCAAGGAAAACAAGGGAATAAATTCCAATAGAAATAGATTTAGATGAAATGTTTATTTTCATATATTTTTAAACCTTTTTAACGCCAATCAATACTTTTTCGCCGTTGATATCCCATTCCTTAGATTCAGAAATAGAATCATTGCAAAGCTCAACAGCTAAAACATCGCTCATAATTTCGTTTTTATTATTGTTTGCAACAGATACGATATTATCATTTCCGCTTACATAAAGAATAATATTATCCATAACTTCAAATCCAGAATCTTTGCGCATTGTCTGAATCTTGCTAACAAGCTCTCTTACAATACCTTCTTCAATAAGTTCCGGAGTTAAATTCGTATCAAGTGCAACAGTTATTCCGTAATCAGAAACAGACTCAAATCCAATAGTCTGAGCAGTTGAAATAAGAAGATCGTCTTTTGTTAAAACAACCTCAATTCCGTCAAAATTGAACGTTAACGCACCTTTGGATTCAAGCGTATCCATAGCATCATTTCCGTCAAGTTTTGATAACGCTTCTCTTATAGCACCAAGCTGTTTACCATATTTAGGACCAACCGTTTTAAGCTGTGGTTTAAAGCTGTATGAGGTGAAGCCTTTAACGTCTCCCGTAAATTCAACAGCTTTCACGTTAAGCTCTTCTTCAATTATATTGACGAAAAGTTCGGGAAGCTCAAAATCTGCCTTAACGTACATTTTTCCAATAGGCTGACGGTTTTTAATATTAGCACTGTTTCTGCAAGCTCTTCCCAATACAACAACGTCAAGAACTTGCTTCATATTCAATTCAAGCTCTTTGTCTATCATATCTTCGCAAGATGCGGGAAATTCGCAAAGATGTACACTTTCGGGAGCTTTTTCATCAACAGATTTAACGAGATTCAAATAAATTTCTTCAGACATAAAAGGAATCATAGGAGCACAAACCTTTGAAAGCTCAACCAAAACAGTATAAAGAGTCATATATGCGTTTATCTTATCCTGTTCCATTCCCTTTGCCCAGAAACGTTCTCTGCTTCTGCCATCATACCAGTTACTAAGGTCATCAACAAATTCCTGAAGAACTCTTGACGTTTCTGTTATCTTATAATTTTCAAGATTATTATCGACAGTTCTTATCAACGTATTCAATCTTGAAAGCATCCATTTATCCATAACGGAAAGTTTGTCATATTCAAGAGAATATTTTGTTGGATCAAAATTATCAATATTTGCATAAAGAACAAAGAACGCATAGGTGTTCCAGATTGTTCCCATAAACTTTCTTTGACCTTCAACAACAGCTTTTCCGTGGAATCTGTTAGGAAGCCAAGGAGCACTGTTAGAATAGAAATACCAACGGATAGCATCAGCACCATATGCTTCAAGAGCTTCAAATGGATCAACTGCGTTTCCTTTGGATTTTGACATTTTTTGTCCGTTTTCATCCTGAACGTGTCCTAAAACGATAACGTTTTTATATGGAGCTTTATCAAAAAGCAACGTTGAAATCGCCATCAAAGAATAGAACCAACCTCTTGTTTGGTCAACAGCTTCAGAAATAAAGTCTGCGGGGAATTGTGCTTCAAACAAATCTTTGTTTTCAAAAGGATAATGATGTTGGGCAAAAGGCATAGCACCGCTATCAAACCAACAGTCAATAACCTCTGGAACACGTTTCATTTCTCCGCCACATTCAGGGCATTTAAGAATAATCTTATCAATATGCGGTCTATGAAGCTCAACGTCTTCAAAGGACTCTACAGCCATTTCTTTAAGCTCTTTTTTGCTTCCTACAGCGTGTTGATGTCCGCAAGAACATTCCCAAATATTAAGAGGAGTTCCCCAATATCTGTTACGGCTTATACCCCAATCTTGAATGTTTTCAAGCCAATCTCCAAATCTTCCTTTTCCAACGCTTTCGGGAATCCAATTAACTGTGTTATTATTTTTAATAAGCTGTTCCCTGACAGCTGTCATTTTAATAAACCAAGATTCTCTCGCATAATAAATCAAAGGACTATCACATCTCCAACAGTGTGGATAGCTATGTTCAAATGAAGGAGCAGAGAAAAGAAGTCCTCTTATTTCGAGATCTTTCAAAATCTCTTTATCCGCTTTTTTGCAGAACATACCAGCCCACTTTGTTTCGGCTGTCATTTCACCCTTTGAATCAACAAGCTGAACAAAAGGAAGATCATATTTTTTTCCAACCTTGTTATCATCTTCACCAAAGGCTGGAGCAATATGAACAATACCCGTACCGTCAGTTAAGGTTACGTAGGTATCGCAAACAACGTAGTATGCCTTTTTATCAGGGTTTACAAAATCAAAGAGAGGTTCATATTCTTTATATTCAAGATCTTTTCCCGTATATTCTTCCAACGTTTCATATTCACCTTGAATAACAGCAGGAATAAGAGCTTCTGCAAGAATATAGACATATTCACCGTTTTTGATTTTTACATATTTTTCGTTAGGGTTAACACAAAGGGCAACGTTTGATGGAAGAGTCCAAGGAGTTGTTGTCCAAGCAAGGAAATATTCATTTTCAGTTCCTTTAACCTTAAATCTTGCAATTGCAGAACGTTCTTTAACGTCTTTATATCCTTGAGCAACTTCGTGAGAAGAAAGAGGCGTTCCACAGCGAGGACAATATGGTACTATTTTATGTCCTTTATATAAAAGACCTTTTTTCCAGATTTCAGAAAGTGCCCACCATTCTGATTCAATAAAATCATCGTGATAGGTTACGTATGGGTTATCCATATCAGCCCAGAAACCAACCGTTCCTGAGAATTCTTCCCACATTCCCTTATATTTCCAAACGCTTTCTTTACATTTCTCTATAAATTCGTCAAGACCAAATTGTTCAATTTGTTCTTTTCCGTCAAGTCCTAAGAGCTTTTCAACCTCAATTTCAACGGGAAGACCGTGGGTATCCCAACCAGCTTTACGAGGAACCATACACCCCTTCATAGTTCTGTATCGAGGTATCATATCTTTAATAACACGAGTCAAAACGTGTCCGATATGTGGTTTTCCGTTTGCTGTTGGTGGTCCATCATAAAATACATATGGTGTTCCTTCACGGCGTGAATCTATACTTTTTTCAAATATTTTGTTTTCTTTCCAGAATTTTTCTATATTTTTTTCTCTCTGAACGAAATTAAGTTCAGACGACACCTTTTTATACATTATCTATCCTCCAAAATTATAATGTGGATATTTTATTATCAATTTCATCACAAAGTTTTGAT
The DNA here is from genome assembly GCA_045578045.1 of Eubacteriales bacterium. Lineage (GTDB taxonomy): Bacteria > Bacillota > Clostridia > Oscillospirales > CAG-382 > SIG653. The sequence goes on from JAZNJM010000021.1 coordinate 19,305, forward strand.
ACGAGTTCATCAACGGGAAGAACCGCACCGCCTCTTATTGCAGCAGTACCTGCGTTTGCTTCTTTTTCGCCAACAACAAGAATATATCTGATTTTTTGAAGCTGAGCTTCTCTAACCTTATAGTTGAGAGATTCAGAACGATCGTCAACTTCACATCTTATTCCTTTAGCTTTCAACTTTTCAGCAACGGAGAGTGCATAATCACGCTGTGCATCTGTTATTGGAAGAATTTTAGCCTGAACGGGAGCAAGCCAAAGAGGGAATTTTCCTGCATAATGCTCTGTGAGAATACCGATAAATCTTTCAATAGAACCGAAAACAACACGGTGAATCATAATAGGACGATGTTTTTGTCCGTCTGCACCAATATAGTCAATATCGAATCTCATAGGAAGTTGGAAGTCAAGCTGAATCGTTCCACACTGCCACGTTCTTCCAAGGCAATCTTCAAGGTGAAAATCGATTTTAGGTCCATAGAAAGCGCCATCGCCTTCATTTATTTCATAAGCCATTCCAAGCTCGTCTAAAGCTGCTTTCAAACCGTTTGTTGCCATATCCCAATCTTCAATACTGCCAAGATGATCCTCAGGCATTGTTGAAAGCTCTATGCTGTATTTGAAACCAAAAAGGTTATAAACCTCGTCTATAAGTTTAACAACGCCTTTAATTTCGTCTGTTATCTGCTCTTTTGTCATAAAGATATGAGCATCATCCTGTGTAAAGCATCTAACACGCATCAATCCGTGAAGTGCACCAGCTTTTTCGTGTCTGTGAACAAGTCCAAGCTCACCAACACGCATTGGAAGTTCTTTATATGAATGTGGCTTCATATTGTAAACCAAAAGACTTCCAGGACAGTTCATAGGTTTAACAGCAAAGGTATTTTCATCAATTTCAGATGTATACATATTCTGGCTGTAATGAGCCCAATGTCCCGAAGTTTCCCAAAGTGTTTTCGTTAACATCATTGGTGTACTAATTTCAACGTATCCTTCACGGGTATGAATTTCTCTCCAAAATTTCATAAGCTCGTTTTTAACAATCATTCCTTTAGGAAGGAAGAACGGGAATCCTGGACCTTCGTCCATAATTTCAAAAAGCTCAAGCTCTTTTCCGATTTTTCTATGGTCGCGTTTTTTAGCTTCTTCAATTCTGTCAAGATATTCTTTAAGTTCACCGGCAGAAGGAAATGCAATACCATAAATTCGAGAGAGCATCTTATTTTTTTCATCGCCTCTCCAATATGCTCCCGCAACTTTTGTTAATTTAAAGGCTTTCACAACGGACGTATACGCAACGTGAGGTCCTGCACAAAGATCTATAAATTCACCCTGTTCAAAGAAGCTGATATCTTCGCCTTCGGGAATATCTGCAAGTAATTCTTCCTTATATGGCTCATTTATTTCTTTTATTTTTTCAAGGGCTTCTTCTCTTGAAAGCGTTTTTCTTCTGAGAGGAAGATTTTCTTTAACAATTTTTTTCATCTCTGCTTCAATAGCATCAAAGTCTTCAACTGTAAAAGGAGTTTCTCTGTCAAAATCATAATAGAAGCCTTCTTTAATAGCAGGTCCTATGGTTAATTTTGTTTCGGGATAAAGACGTTTAACAGCCTGTGCTAAAATGTGAGAAGCAGTATGCCAAAAAGCCTTTTTGCCTTCTTCTTCACTAAAGGCAACGTCAGAAATGCTTCCATCGTGTGCAATAACCTTCATAAATGTACCTCCGCGCAAATATGCGCCCTTTCTTAAAATATATGTTATACAATAATTAAACTACAAATTTTTTGACCTATTTTTCAGATAAATTTGCTTTTGTATAATCCTACCTTTTAATGATACCATATTTATTCGATTATGTCAATATTTTTTATGAAAAATAGGTGTTATCAAGCTGTTTTCATATATTGTATAGAGAAAATACTATATAAATTACATACCGAGAAGAAAAATATCTTCGGGAGTTTGACAGTTGCAAAAGAAAAAGGATGTCAAAAAAAATAGTTGAACGAAACAAAAACGGCTCATTAAATATGAATAAAGTATAATTTTTTTGTCAAATTTTAAATTTCCTATTGCACTATGTGATTATATGTGGTATAATGTAGAGTAAGAATAAAACAAAAAACACCACTGAGGAGAAAAAAATGTATCTTTACATAGATAAAGGAAAATACGGTCATAAC
>JAZNJM010000022.1:0-19362 GCA_045578045.1 Eubacteriales bacterium
CATATTGTGATAATTAAAATAACTCAAATCGATTCAAACACAAAACAAACGTATGAAATTGAAAGCGATAATTTTTATTTTCAGGGTGAACTTGGCAGCTATAACCAAAGAGAAGATATAACACTTTTTAATGATGAAACAAGCATTAATGGAGTTTACAGTCCATCAAGCTGGACTAATTATTTGCCTTTCAAGTGGATTTTGGGTGGGGTTAAAATAACACGAAAATTTCATTTGTATAAAAATGAAATTGCATATGGAAGTATTTTTTGTTCACGAAATGGTTTTTCGAAAGGTTTTTACGTCGTTTCTTTAGATAGCGGTGAGATTTTTCATTGTTACTGTTTGTCAAAGGGAGATTTTAATTACGTTTGTATTTATGAAGGAGAAAAACAAATTGCTTTGAAAGAAACTTATCTTAGCACTAAGGATTATAAATATACTCATAAACTATATATTCTTGATGATTACAATGAATTTTCAGAAGCGTTAACCTTTTTTGTTCTTTATTATGCAAACTATAACTTTTCTGAGCGTTTTCACATGAGCAAAGGTTCATATTACCAAAAGGCGTGGAGTTATTCGAAATATAACGATAAATACGATTCAAAATGGCGTGAAACTCATTTTCCAGATGAAAACTTTTTTGGAAAGACAAATCTTTTTAAATAATGGGTTGGGTTTATTTTAGAAAAAAGTTAAACTTACGGAAATATTTGAAAAGTGAAACTTACGGAAGTATCAAAAAGGTCAAAATGTGGGAAATGTTTGAAAAGTGAAACTTACGTAAGAATTGAAAAGGTAAAAACGAGGGAAACGATATAAAAGTAAAACTTACATAAGTATTAAAAGTCAAACTAATTAAAGTATTTTAAAAAGGCATAGCTTTAGAAAAATATTTTAAAAGTGCATAGTTTTAGAAAATATTTAAAAAAGCGAAATTGACGAAAAGGTTTTAAAAAGTCGTAGCCAATCATTTTTTAAACGTATATTATATCTAAACGTATATTATATAGAAAAGGCTGTTTTAAGTGAGAGTTTTTCCCGCATAAAACAGCCGATTTTATTTTTTGATTATAGTTAAAACATATTTTTATAGTTACTTAATAGCACTTTTTGAGTGTTAGTTTTTTCTTCTTTCGCTGAGAAATTCAAAATTTTTAACGAGGATAATATCGTTTCCAATTCTTTCTATACATTCCCACGGGATTCTGCAATTTTCTTTTCCCGAAAAAAGAGTAAAGTATTTTCCGGGGGGAGGTAGAATTATTGAAATTATTCTTCCGCTTGAATGGTCTATTTCTGCATCTATAACAAAACCGAGCCTTCTTCCGTCCGTTACGGAGATAACCTCTTTATCTTTCAACATAGTGAACGTTAACATCATAGACTTTCCTTTCTTTTATAAAAGTATACATATCATTCCGCCGCTTCCTTCGTTTATCACCTTTTGGAGAGTATCGGAGAGCTTTGTTCTTGCATCGGCGGGCATATGTGCAATTTTACTGTTCAAACCTTCTTTCACAAGTTCGTGAAGAGTTTTTCCGAACATATTTGTTTCCCATATTCTTTTTGGATCTTCCTCAAATTCTTTCAACAAGAATTGAACAAGCTCTTCGCTTTGAAGCTCTGTTCCAACCATTGGGCTTACTTCTGTTTCGATATTTGCTTTTATCAAATGTATAGAAGGGGCTGAGGCTTTGAGCTTAACTCCATATCCTCCCGATTGTTTTACTATTTCGGGTTCTTCAAGGGAAAGCTGTTCAACTGTGGGCATAACTATTCCGTATCCCGTTTCATCTAATTCTGCAAGGGCATCTGAAATTTTATCGTATTCCTTTTTCATTCCCGAAAGGCTGGTCAAAAGGGTTATAAGGTCTTCTTCGTCCTTTATATCAAAACCGCTTTGAGTATTAAGAATTTCATAGAATACCTTTTGAGGAACGTTTACTGAAAGCATACCTTTTCCTTTTCCGGGAAGAATCTTTTTTGGTGTAACGCTGATTTGATATTTTTCGTCCTCAAAATTGAAGGATTCCGGAGAGATGTGGCTCATTTTTGATATGTTTTCCCCAGACGCTCTTATTCCCTTTAATATGCGATTTTTCAACGGATGTTCTTCGGGCAATGCTCTTATCCACGAGGGAACGGAAACGCTTATTTCTTTTATTGGAAACTCAAGAAGAATTTTTGAAAGGATTTCTTTTATATCTTTTTCTGAAAGATTGATGCAATCTGTTGGGATGACGGAAACCCCATATTCCTTTTCCATATTTTCTGCAAGGGTTTGAACTTCTTCTGTTTCGGGTGATTTTGAATTGAGAAGTATAACAAAGGGTTTATTTATGCCTTTGAGCTGAGAAATTGCCTTTTTTTCTGCTTCAACATAGTTTTCCCTTGGTATATCGCAAATGCTTCCGTCTGTTGTTATGAGAACGCCAACTGTTGAGTGTTCTTCTATAACCTTTCTTGTTCCCGTTTCTGCTGCCGCTTCAAATGGCATTCGCTCCTTTGACCAAGGAGTCATTACCATTCTCGGTTCTCCGTCTTCAAAATGACCTAACGCACCGTCTACTAAGTATCCAACACAATCAACAAGCTTTATTCTCACTGAAACGTTTCCATCTAATTCAAGTTCAACGGCTTCATCGGGAATGAATTTCGGTTCTGTTGTCATAACCGTTCTGCCCGATGCAGACTGAGGCATTTCATCCTTTGCTCTGTCTTTAACAAAATCGTCTTTAATGTTTGGCAAAACAGTTTTTTCCATAAATTTTTTTATAAAAGTGCTTTTTCCTGTTCTCACGGGACCAACAACGCCAATATAAACGTCTCCGCCTGTTCTTGCGGCTATATCCTTATAAATATCGTTTTTTACCATACGCTTTTCTCCTTGGAAAATTTGTTTTTTGGTATATGGATATGCAACACTTTGGCGTTATATGACAAAAAAGAGGATGCAAAAAAACAAGTTTTTGCATCCGCGTTTTTATTCAAGAATATTTGTTGTTATATAATCTACTCCCAACTCAATAAGCTGCCGTGCAACGTTTGGATCGTCAACAGTCCAGACGTTAACTTTGATATTTGCCTCTTTTAAGAGCTTCATACTTTCTTCGGTTATAACAGAATAATGGGCATCATATTCGAAATTGTTTTCTTTCATAAAAGAGATAACCTCTTCGCTGAAAAGTCCTGTTAAATATTGAATTTTTTGTTCGGGAAGAATTTTTCTGAGTCTGACGAGGGCAGAACGTATAAACGAAATAAAAACAACGCTTTCCAAATATTCTTCCTTGTTTATTATTTCAATAATTTCGTTTAGCTCTTCTTCGTTGAAATCACATTTCAACTCAAGAACCGCAACTTTTCCGTATCTTTTACAAATAGAGATATATTCTCTCAGGGTTGGGATTCTTATGTCTGCACAATCGGTGTGTTCATCTTTATCTGTCAGAATCACGCTTCTCACTTCTTCAAAGGTGCTTGAAGCTATTTCGATGTCTGTATTTGATACTCTTCCCGTTACTCCATCGTGAATTGTTACATAATATCCGTCAACGGTTTTATGAATATCGGTTTCGATTCCAAAATACTTTTCTCTGTTTCCTGCGGCAATAAAAGCTCTGCAAGTGTTTTCCCTTTCAAGCCCCGAAAGACCTCTGTGGGCTACCATTTTAACGTTTTTGCTATCAATTTTTACTGTTGTTTTCAATGAATTTGTCCTCCAATTCTTGAAATTTCGTCAATATTATATATTTTTTTGTTCAATAAGTCAAGGTCTATATGGATAAATGGGAAAAAAATATAAATTTTCAAAATCCCATTGAAAAATTCAATGAAATGGTGTATAATGAAATATCTATAAGTGTTTAGATTTTAAAAATCAGGCGTTTGAATTTTATAAATCGAGGTTGTTTGCTTTAGATTTACGCCTTGATTGCTTCGAAAGAGGTGGTTTGTTTTGAATATACTTGCAGACTTGTTTCTAACGTATTTCAGAGTTGGCGCGGTTACCTTCGGCGGAGGGTATGCGATGATTCCCATACTTGAGAGAGAGGTTGTCAAAAAGAAAAATTGGGTTACAGAAGAAGAACTTCTTGATTACTATGCAATTTCTCAATGCACTCCGGGGGTAATTGCTGTTAATGCCGCAACCTTTGTTGGTTATAAAATGAAGGGGATTATTGGTGCGATCCTTGCAACCTTGGGCGTTGTTACTCCTTCAATTATTATTATAACGATTATTGCGAATATGCTTTCAGTTTTTTCAAATAATAAATACGTTGAAAGTGCATTTAAGGGAATAAGCATTGCCGTTTGTGCATTAGTTTTTACAACGGTTGTTGGACTTATTAAGAAAAACGTTAAAAATATTTTCTCTGTTCTTCTTGCGGCTTTCGCATTCGTTGCTATAGGTTTCCTTGATATATCGCCTATTGTTGTTGTTTTAACAGTTTTAGCAGCTTCTCTTATAAGATTTAAAATTATAGAAAAGAAATCAATGGGAGCTATAAAAGAAGAAAACGGTATTAATTCCAAAAAAGAAGGGGAGGGCGAACAAAAATGAAAACCTTTCTTTTGTTGATTTGGGATTTTTTAAAAACGGGTGCGTTTGCTATTGGAGGCGGACTTGCAACTATTCCTTTTCTAAGAGAGATAAGCGAAAATCGAAAATGGTTTACCGATCAGGAATTGATGGATTTTATCGCAATTTCTGAATCAACGCCAGGACCTATTGGAATAAATATGGCAACGTATGCAGGTTTTAAAGCGGTTTCAAATGAATTTGAAAGTAGTGCTTGGGGAATACTTGGAGCGATTATTGCTCCTTTATCTCTTATTGTTCCCTCTATTTTAGCGGTTCTATTCGTTGCAAGGTTTTATGAAAAATTTAAAACGAACAAATATATTTCTGCATCTTTTGCGGGAATCAGAGCATCTACTGCGGGACTTATTTGCGGTGCTATGAGCAGCGTTTTCGTTACTGTGATATGGGATAGCGAAATATGGAAACAAACAGAAAATATTCTTTTAGCTATAAACAAGGTTGAAGTAGTTTCATTCGTTTTATTTGCTTTTCTTATATTTAAGTTCAAAAAAATTCACCCCGTTGTTTTTATTGCTCTTGGAGCTGTTGTTGGACTTGTAAAATCAACTCCGTGGTTTGAAGAACTATCAGAAAAATCAACTCCGTGGTTTGAAGCACTATCAGAGAAAGTATCCAGCATTTTTTGAGCTTTAGTACGTATTATTAAAATTTATCAGTTTATTATTGAAAGGGCAGTCAAATGAGCAAAATAGATCCTAAATATTCAAAAATCACTCCCGAAATTCATAGATTAGCACAAACAGCAAGAGATATTGGCTATATCGATCCTTCATTATATGAAAAATATCACGTTAAAAGAGGACTTCGTGATATTAACGGACAGGGTGTTCTAACGGGACTTACTGAGATTGCAGAGGTTCATTCTTATTCCATAGTTGACGCTGAATACGTTCCTTGTGAAGGTAAACTCTTTTATCGCGGTATCGATATTGAAGAAATGGTTGATAGCTTTAAAAAGAACAATTCATTTGGCTTTGAAGAAACAACGTATCTCCTTTTGTTTGGTCTTCTTCCGAGCCAAAGCGACCTTGAGGGCTTTAAAAAACTTTTGAATGATTATAGAGTTTTGCCAACGGGATTTGTTAGAGACGTTATTCTTAAAGCTCCAAGCAGAGACGTTATGAACTCCTTGGCAAGAAGTGTTCTCACCCTTTATTCTTACGATGCAAACGCTGATGATACTTCTGTTGAAAACGTTTTAAGACAGTCGTTACAGCTTATTGCAACGTTCCCTATGCTTGCTCTTTATAGCTATCAGGCGTTTAAGCATTACCACGATTTTGGGGATCTTCTTATCCGCACTCCTAATCCGGAATATACAACGGCTCAGAACATTCTCAATCTTCTGAGACCGGACGGAAAGTTTACAGACCTTGAAGCAAAGGCTCTTGACCTTGCTCTTGTCATTCACGCTGACCACGGCGGCGGTAATAACTCTGCTTTTACAACTCACGTTGTTACATCCACGGGAACTGATACATATTCTGCTATTGCGGCGGCTTTGGGCTCTCTTAAAGGTCCTCGCCACGGTGGTGCGAATATTAAAGTTGTTAAAATGATAGACGACATCAAGGCAAACGTTTCAGATTGGGAAGATGAAGAACAGATAACACAGTATCTTAATGATGTTCTTGATAAAAAAGCCTTCGATAAAAGCGGTTTGATATATGGCGTTGGACACGCAGTATATTCTCTTTCAGATCCAAGAGCGAAGGTTTTCAAGAGCTTTGTTGAAAAGCTGGCAGAAGAAAACGGAAAAATGGAAGAGTTCAAACTTTACAACAAGATTGAAACTCTTGCTCCTCAGATTATTATGAACAGAAGGAGAGTATTTAAGGGAGTTTGCATTAACGTTGACTTTTACAGCGGTTTTGTTTATAAAATGCTTGGTCTTCCTCCTGAATTGTTTACACCATTGTTTGCTATTGCAAGAATTTCAGGATGGTGTGCTCATAGAATGGAAGAGATTATAAATATGGGTAAAATTATCCGTCCTGCATATAAGAACGTTGCTAAACACAGAAAATACGTTCCTATGGAAGAAAGAGATTAACGGGTAGATTATTATGAGTAAAAAATCTAAAAAAACCTCAAAAAGAAGACAAAAAAAGAAAAGCGGAAGTCTTAGCGGTTCTTCTTTCGTATTGTTTATGATAACGTTGATAGCTGTTGGCGGTTTGCTTTTTGTTGCTTGTCGCCATAATGAAGGCGAATCTGAGACTTCGGAGGAGTCGATGGAAGAAAGCAGTTCAGAAAACGTAAGTAAAAATAGTTCTGAAGAGGCATCTTCCATAACTTCCAATGAAGAAAACGTGTCTTCTGCCGAAGAATCTTTGAGCGAAAATTCTTCTGATTCTGAAAATTCATCTGAAAACGTTTCTGTAGATTCCTCAGAAGAGCCTTCCGAAGAAAGCTCTGATACTACGGTTAACGTTCAAGGCGGCGGTGAGGCGTATTCCCACATTGCTTGGTTTAAGGCTGAAAATGGAAGAAGATACGATGCGTACGGCGAAAAGCATCCTGAATATACAAAGGAACAAATTGTAACCTACGTTAATATTGGTCTTGACGGGGCATACTATACAAACACTTATCCCGCAAAGAAAGAAGACGGAAATTTTATTCTCGTTAATAAATATTCCTATATCGATAAAAGTTTCACACCTGATAATCTTGTTGAACTTGACGATTCCTGCAAGATTTCGGGAAAAAGCGTTAAACTTGTTAAAGAGGCGGCAGACGCTTTCAAAGAGCTTTCAGCAGCTGCAAAGGCTTTGGAATACAGTATAATTGGTATGTCGGGATACAGAACCTATTCATATCAGGAAAGTCTTTACAACAGATATCTGAAAAACGACACTCAGGCAAACGTTGACACATACAGCGCTCGTCCAGGGTATTCTGAGCATCACACAGGCTTAGCCCTTGACGTTCAGACAGACACTGTTTCTTTTAGCAATTTCGGGCAAACTAAAGAATATGAATGGCTTATGGATAACGCCCATTTATACGGATTTGTTATTCATTATACTGAGGAAAACAAGTGGATAACGGGATATATGCCTGAGGAATGGCATATACGTTACCTTGGTGTTGATGCTGCAACTTATATATATGATAATAATTTATCAGTTGACGAATATCTCGTTATGTATGGTGCAAACGGACACGGCGGTGATACAAGTAGCGAAAACGATGTTATAGTTGATTCAAGTGTTGAGACTGAACAGAGCGAATCTCAAGCAAAGGGTTAATTTAAACCCATTTTTCTGTAATTGAAAAAAGGAAGGTGAAGAGATAATTTTGTGTTTATGATTTCTGAAATGGTAAAACAAAAATTGTCTCTTCGGAAAAGGTATAGAGTATGAAATACGTTGTTGTTATTCCTGATGGAATGGCTGATTATAAGTCAAAAGACCTTGGCGGTTTGTCTCCTATGGGGGCGGCTGATAAGAAATATATGAATATGCTTTCCGCTTCGGGAAAGGTTGGAATGTGTTTAACAGTGCCTCCCGAAATGACTCCTGAAAGCGATACGGCAAACCTTGCTCTTATGGGGTATGACCCCTTGGTTTATTCAAGGGGACGTTCACCTCTTGAAGCGGCAAGTATGGGAATTGAAATGTTTCCCGAAGATACGGCTGTAAGGGTGAATCTTGTTGCCCTTTCAGACAATGGCGAGAGATATGAAGACAAAATTATGCTTGACCATTCATCTGATGAAATTTCAACGGAAGACGCGAGAGTTCTTATTGAGGCAGTTGAAGAAGCCTTTGGAACGGAATACAGAAAGTTTTACACAGGCGTTAGCTATCGTCATTGTATGATTTGGAAAAATTGCTTTGAATTTGACGATTTTTCAAGACCACACGATATTTTAGGAAAAGCTATAGGAAAATATCTTCCATACAAGCCTGAAAGTCAGCCTATGACAGAGCTTATGAAAAAGAGTTTTGATTTACTCAACAACCATCCCTTAAACATTGAGAGGGCAAAAAAAGGACTTAAAAAGGCAAACTCCCTTTGGCCTTGGAGTCCGGGAAAAAAGGCGTTTCTTCCTTCGTTTGAAGAAAAATATGGCTTGAAGGGGGCAGTTGTCTGTGCTGTTGACCTTATTAAAGGTATTGGAATTTGTGCCGGAATGGAAGTTCCTTTAGTTGATGGTGCAACGGGAAATTCTGATACGGATTATTCTGCAAAGGCTAAAGAGGCTGTTTCTCAGCTTCTTGAAAAAGGAAAAGATTTCGTTTACGTTCATATAGAAGCTCCAGACGAATGTGGACACAGAGGTGAGATTGATTCGAAAATAAGTGCTATCGAGCTTATTGACGAAAAAGTTATTGGATACATAGTTGAGGAGCTAAGAAAAGCAAATGAAGATTTCAAACTTCTTGTGCTTCCAGACCATCCAACGCCTGTTTCAAGACGTACACATACAAGAGGAATGGTTCCTTTCTTTATATATGACAGCAAGGATGCCCTTTCGGAAAACGGATTCGTTTTCACGGAGGATTCTGCAAGAAACAGAAAACTCAGAATTAAAAAAGGCTGTGATATGATGTCATTCTTCCTTGAAAAATAATTTATCGTTGTATCAAAGTATTAAAAGAGGTTTGTATCTATATGAATAATACGTTTAAGCGTTTATTATGTTTATTTACAGTCTTTGCCCTCGTTGCTTTTTCCGTAAGTGCATCTGCGGAAAATTCTTCGGAGGATATCCCTCAAAAAAGATTTGAAATAGACGATTTCAGAGATATAACAACGGCTAACGTTAACAGAATTTTGTCATCGGGAAGCTATAAGATAACAGACGTTCCATCGTCTTCGCTGAAATTACCCGATAATATTCCCACAGAGCTGACAAATAATCTTGAAAATATTCTCGATAAGTCTGCGTATTCTTGTGCAATGTATTATATCGATTTGGAAACGGGATTCGAAATTTCTTATAATGCAGACAGATGGTTCGGAGGAGCAAGTACAATAAAAGCTCCCTTTATGATGGCTCTTCTTGACAAGATTGAGAGGGGAGAGCTTAGTTTTGATAAAACCTTAACGTATAGCTACGACAGAACGGGAACTGTTCAGATTTCCAAGGATTATGACCTTGGAGCAAAGCTCTCAATAAGACTTCTTATTGAATATCTTATTTATTACAGCGACAACGTTGCCTTTTCGCTCCTTTTAAATCAGGCTTGTTCTCTCAGTGAATTTCGTAGCTTTTGCAAAAAGAATTATGGCGGTGATATATATAAAAGCGGTATCAATCAGTTAACTGCTTCCGTTGTTGCAAAGGCGTTTGAGGATTTATATCATAAGTCTAAAACGGGAAATGAGATTTACGTTTGGTACGTTGAGCTTCTCAAACAGGCAAACGAGAATAAATTCGTCAGAAACGGACTCCCTAAGGATGAAAATGGCGAATGTATATATGAAGTTGCCCACAAATATGGAATGGATATAAACGCTTCAAATGATGCGGCTATTGTTTTCTGCGGTGAGCGACCATACGTTCTCATTGTTCTCACAGACTATATTGGATATAACACACAGTCTTTTATTAATAAGGTTTCTGCCGCAGTTTATGATATTCATAAATATGTTATAGGTAATAGTAACTAGGAATTAGGAATTAGGAATACAGGTGGTCTTATGGATTTTTCAAAAGAATTAGCAACACAGTTTTCGTGCGATGAAAAGTATGTTTCCAACATAATAACGCTTCTTGACGAGGGAAACACAATTCCTTTCATTGCAAGATATAGAAAAGAGCTTCACGGTTCTATGGATGACCAGAAAATACGTGAAATTGCGGAACAGCTTGAATATCTCCGCACTTTGGAGGCACGCCGTGAAGAAGTCAGAGAGCTTATTGCAGCTCAGGAAAAGCTCACTGATGAAATTAACGAAGCGTTGAATAAAGCAAAAACCTTGGCTGAAATCAACGATATTTATCTTCCTTTCAGACCAAAGAGAAAAACGAAGGCATCCGTTGCAAGAGCAAGAGGTCTTGAACCGCTTGCGGACTTAATTTACGCTCAGACAGAAATAACCGATCCTCTTGAGATGGCGGAGGCGTATATCAACCCCGAATTAGAGGTTGAAACGAGAGAAGCTGCTCTTGAGGGAGCGTTACATATTATTGCTGAGAATATCTCAGACAATGCTGAAATAAGAAAGGTTCTTCGTGCGTTGCTTTGGAGCGATGGCGAAATTGTAACAAAAGCCGCTGATGCGGAAGCGGAAACGGTTTATACAATGTATTATGACTACAGAGAACCTCTTAAAACTGTCCCAACACATCGTATTCTTGCTATAAACAGAGGCGAAAAAGAAGACGCTTTAAAGGTTTCTGTTGAGCTTGATAAAGAAAAGGCATTATCAAAGATTCTTTCTATGATAATTCTCAACAACTCCCTTTCGGCAAAGGCTGTTGAAGAAGCGGCGGAGGATGCATATACAAGACTTATTTTTAGTTCTGTTTCAACGGAAATCAGAAGAGATCTTTCAGATAAGGCTTGTGAAGAGTCTATGAAGGTGTTTAAAGTTAATCTTAAACAGCTTCTTATGCAACCACCTATTAAAGGATACGTTACTATTGGTCTTGACCCTGGATACAGAACAGGCTGTAAGGTTGCCGTTGTTGATTCAACGGGAAGAGTTCTCGATACTGGGGTTATCTATCCAACTCATTCTCAAACTAAAATTGATGAAGCAAAAGTATTTATTAAAAAGCTTATAAAAAAACATGATGTTAAGGCCATTGCTATTGGAAACGGAACAGCATCCCGTGAAACCGAGGCTTTTGCCGCTGAGGTTCTTAAAGAGCTTCCGGAATGTAGAGCGGCATACGTTATAGTTGACGAAGCAGGTGCTTCAGTTTATTCAGCTTCAAAACTTGCGGCAGATGAATTTCCTGAATTTGATTTAACTTTAAGAAGTGCAGTTTCTATTGCGAGAAGACTTCAAGATCCTCTTGCAGAGCTTGTTAAAATTGATCCAAAGGCTTTAGGAGTTGGTCAGTATCAGCACGATATGCCACAAAAACGCCTTTCTGAAACTCTTGACGGTGTTGTTGAAGATTGTGTAAACAGCGTTGGAGCAGATTTGAATACAGCTTCTCCCGCTTTGCTTTCTCGCGTTGCAGGTTTGACAAGTGCCGTTTGCAAAAATATCGTTAAATATCGCGAGGAAAACGGTGCATTCAAGTCAAGAAAAGAGCTTCTCAAAGTTCCTAAACTTGGAGCAAAAGCGTTTGAGCAGTGTGCAGGTTTTTTGCGTGTTGCTGAAAGCGATAACCCACTTGACAATACTGCTGTTCACCCTGAATCATACGAAGCTGCTGAATCAATTATAACTCGTTGCGGTTTCACCCTTGAACAGCTTAAAAAAGGTGGACTTTCCACTGTTAAAGAAGCGGCTGTTGATATTGGCGTTGGAAATCTCGCCCGTGAGCTTGGAATGGGACTTCCAACTGTTGCCGATATTCTTTCCGAACTTGCAAAACCGGGAAGAGATCCTCGTGATGACCTTCCTAAACCTATTCTCAAAACAGACGTTCTCGATATAAAGGATCTGAAAGAGGGAATGGTTTTAAGCGGCACTGTCAGAAACGTTGTTGACTTCGGCGTTTTCATCGATATCGGCGTTCACCAATCAGGATTGGCACACATTTCTCAGCTTTGTGAAAAATATATTCGACATCCTTCCGAGGTTCTTAAAATAGGCGATATCGTTCAAACAAAGGTTATTTCTGTTGACGTTGCCAAGGGTAAAATAGGTCTCACCTTAAAGGGAATAAAATGATTTAATTGCAGTTTAAATATCTTCATATTATATTTGTGAAGATATATAATGGAGTTCGTTTATTAAAAATGCAGTAAAAATACTTTTAAGAGCGAAAAAACATAAAAAAGCTGTCAGTCTTTCTATGGTTTTATATTTATTATGAAATAGGAAGAATTATAGTTGAAGGAAGAATGATTTTTATAACGAAAGCGGTGAGATGCTATGAACATAGTAGGAAGCATAATTTTTTGGATTTTTTCCGCCATCTTCTATAAAGCGGCGAAGAACAGTGTTGTTGAGAAGAAGGATTTCTCAAAGTATCCCGTTTCCGAAGGTACGGTAATTGGAACGCACGATTACGGTGGCAGAAGATGGATGGTGGAGTTTACTTGCCCAGATGGAAAAAAAGTAATTGGAGCAGATCATATTTTAAGCGCAGGCACGTTTCACCCGGAAAAATATACGTTACCAAAACGTGGAAATTCAGAAAGGTTTTATTATTGGGAGCATAATCACAAAAACAGCCGATTAACCATAAATAATAAACCTGTTTTGTATTATATCCATTTTTGCAATGAGGATTTTTATACTTTGATTATAGAACAGTATGAACGTAATCGAAAGTGTTTGTTTGTTGTATCAGCTGTATTATTTTTACTTGGTATCTTAATCCTGATATTTGGCTAAACTAAAAAAGAAAAGATAAAAAGAGAGGCTCGGATTTATTTCCAAACCTCTCTTTTTGTATGTAAAATGACTTCTGCATTTACTGATTTGTGTAAATATAAAGTTTAATATAAATCTAAAAAAGTAAATTTTTAATCCTTTGCGTTTTTGATGCAAGGGATTTTTGTATTATGGTAAAACAAAGTTGTGGTTTAATAATTAACTTAAGGGTTCATTTCCTTATATTTATCTATTTCCTGAAGAATTTTATATATTGTTTCTTGCTCTGATTTGCTTTTGGATAATAGAAGCTCATAGCAAAGACGAGGTGTTTTTCCTTCTTCACCGGATTCTCCAAGGTTCTCAAAAAGAGTTGAAAGCGGAACGGACAAAGCGATGGCAATTTTTTCAATGCTTTCTAACGTTGCGTTTTTTTTCGCCGCGTTCAAGCTGTCCGATATACGTTGGATGACAGCCCGATAATTCCGCTAATTTTTCCTGACTTATTTTTTTGTTTGTTCTGTAACTTCTTATTCGCTTTCCAAGTGCTTTTGCTAATTCTCCCATTTTTTCCTCCCTTAGATATCTTGTATATAGTCTATAAATATTTGAATGAAAATTCTATACACTATTAATATTATTTGTGTAAAATAATATACTATAAATCGTAAATACAAATATATAAATTATAATTGAAACGATTGAATAAAAAAACAAGTATATGCAGTTTAAAAATGTATATTTGTATAAATATACATAAATCAAGGGAATTTATTGCATTTTTTATCAAAAAATAATATATGATTTTCCATAAAACCTATTGACAAAGAGGGGAAAATAGAGTATAATCATTCCAATAATTGATAATGTTTCGTTTATGTGTTTGACATTTGAGATGTAAAATATAAAAATTGATATAAAATTGCAATATATAAAATAAGCATTATAGTATATAAAATACAATCATATAGAAAAGGAATAAAAATATGGAAAAGAAAATTAAAAAAGTTGTACTTGCATACTCTGGCGGACTTGATACCTCTATTATCATTCCGTGGCTCAAAGAAAATTATGATAACTGCGAAGTTGTTGCTGTTTCAGGAGACGTTGGACAAGCTGACGAGCTTGACGGACTTGAAGAAAAAGCATTAAAAACAGGCGCTTCAAAACTTTATATTGAAGACCTTAAAAAAGAGTTTGTTGAAGATTACGTTTTCCCAACTCTTAAAGCTGGTGCAGTTTACGAACAGGATTATTTGCTTGGAACTTCTTTTGCTCGTCCCGTTATTGCAAAGAGAATTGCTGAAATTGCTATCGCTGAAGGTGCAGATGCAATTTGCCACGGATGCACAGGAAAAGGAAACGATCAAGTTAGATTTGAGCTTACAATAAAGGCTTTTGCTCCCGATATGAAAATAATTGCTCCTTGGAGAGAATGGAATATTAAATCCAGAGACGAAGAAATCGATTATGCAGAAGCACACAACATTCCTCTTAAAATAAACAGAGAAACAAACTATTCAAAGGATAAAAATATCTGGCATCTTTCTCACGAAGGTCTTGACCTCGAATTTCCTGAAAACGAACCCCAATATAATAAACCAGGTTTCTTAGAAATGGGCGTTTCTCCCGAAATGGCTCCCGATAAGCCAACGTACGTAACAATCGGCTTCGAAAAAGGCGTTCCCGTTTCTATTGACGGTGAAAAAATGGATGCTGTTTCCTTGCTTCTCAAACTTAACAAATTGGGTGGAGAAAACGGAATTGGTCTTTCTGACCTCGTTGAAAACCGTCTTGTTGGTATGAAGTCAAGAGGCGTTTATGAAACTCCTGGTGGAGCTATTCTTTATCACGCACACAAGGTTCTTGAAACAATTACTCTTGACAGAGATACAGCTCATTACAAAGAATTGGTAGCAGCAAGATTTGCAGAGCTTGTTTATTTCGGACAGTGGTTTACTCCTCTTCGTGAGGCTCTCTCTGCTTTCGTTGATAAAACACAGGAAACTGTAACGGGTGAAGTTAAGTTAAAACTTTATAAAGGCAATATGATAAATGCTGGTGTAACTTCTCCATATTCTCTCTATGACAGCGAAATTGCAACGTTTGGCGAAGATGAAGTTTACGATCAAAAGGATTCTGCGGGATTCATCAACTTGTTTGGACTTCCTATAAGAGTTCAGGCTATGATGAACCAAAAGAAAAAAGATAAATAATTATGGATAAGCTGTGGGCAGGAAAAAGTGCATCTGAGCTTGATGCATTAACGGATAAATTTAACCGTTCATTACCTTTTGACAAGGCTATGTATAAAGAAGATATAACGGGTTCTATGGCTCATTCTGCTATGCTTTGTGCAAAAGGAATTATAAGTGAGGACGATTATCTTAAAATAACCGAAGGCTTAAAGGGAATACTTTCTGATATTGAATCGGGAAAGCTGACTTTTGACGGAGGCGAAGAAGATATACACAGCTTCGTTGAGCTTACTTTAACTAAAAGAATCGGTGAAGCGGGTAAGGTTCTTCATACTGCAAGAAGCCGCAATGACCAAGTCGCTCTCGATTTGAGAATGAAGCTGAGAAACGATAGCGAAGAGATAAAAAAGCTCCTTTTAAAACTTATCTCTGCGTTTGTTGATAAAGCTGAAGAAACTGTTTCATACGTTGCTCCAGGGTATACTCATCTTCAAAGAGCTCAACCTATTAGCTTTGGACATCAGCTTATGGCATATGCAAATATGTTTTTGCGAGACCTTGAGCGCCTTGAAGACTGTTTAAAGAGAATTAACGTTTGTCCTCTTGGCTCTTGTGCCTTGGGTGGAACAACTTACGACATTGACCGTTTTATGACGGCTGAATCTTTAGGATTTTCAAAGCCTTGCTCAAATAGTATAGACGGTGTTTCAGACAGAGATTTTGTTGCAGAACTTGCTTTTGTCAATTCTCTCATAATGACTCATCTTTCGAGATTTTCAGAAGAATATATTCTCTGGTCTTCCTTCGAATTTAAATACGTTGACCTTGATGAAAGATTTTCAACAGGTTCAAGCATTATGCCGCAGAAGAAAAACCCTGACGTTGCAGAGCTTGTTCGTGGAAAAACAGGAAGAGTTTACGGTTCTCTCGTTTCTATTCTTACAGTCCTTAAAGGTTTGCCTCTCGCTTACAACAAAGATATGCAAGAGGACAAAGAGGGGATTTTTGACAGCGTTGACACTGTTAAAATCTGTCTTGAAATAACTGCTGAAATGCTTTCTGTTACTGTTTTCAATAAGGAAACTATGTATAAAGCCGCATCCCGTGGGTTTATAAATGCAACAGATGTTGCTGATTTCCTTGTAACAAAAGGTCTTGAATTCAGAAATGCGTATAAGATAACGGGTAAAATCGTTCGCGATTGTATAAACAAAGGAAAAACTCTTGAAGAGCTTTCTATGGATGAATATTTATCTTATTCTCCTTTGTTTGACGAAAATATTTATAAAGCAATAGACCTTACGAAATGCGTTAATGACCGTACATCCTACGGCGCGGCGGGCTTCGACTCTGTTATATCACAGATAAAAGATTTAAGAGAATTATTATCCGCTGTAAAATAACTAATATATCGCATAAAAAATAAAATGCTCTCCTTTAATTATTATGGGGAGCATTTTTTGTATATTTTGATTTAATAATTTATTGAATGTTTTAAGACGTTTAAATAAAAGAGAATTGTTAAAAACCTTTAGTTTAAAAAGAAAACTATTTAAAGTCATTATTTTAATTAAAGAAAATAATTTAAAAATATCTATTTTAAAGAGGATTGTTTTTATTTTCCTATTTAATAAACTTTCTTTCCATTTGTTCTTTTGTCATTGCTCCAACGGATTTACTTGCGATTTTTCCGTTTTCTATAAAAAATAATGTTGGAATACTGTTGACGTTGAACGCTGAGGCGAGCTCGCCTTCTTCATCAACGTTAATTTTTCCAACGGAAATTTCTGGGTGAGCAATTGAAAACGCTTCAAGTTCAGGTGCGGTCATTCTGCAAGGTCCACACCACGAAGCCCAAAAGTCTATTAAAAATGGCTTTTCGCTTTTTAAAACCTCTTTTTCAAAGTTGTTTTTTGTTATTTTTATTATTTCAGACATCTTTTTTTCTCCTTTATAAATCTTTAATTTTAAAATATATAAATCGTTTATTTAAAAATATGTTTTTGTTGATTGAAAAATAATTTATCCCAAGAGATAATCGAATATCAACATAATTGAAAACCCTGCAAGGAGTGAAAATGTTGATGCTCTTTCATTTCCGTGAGAGTGAGTTTCTGGTATCATTTCATCGCTTATAACGTAAAGCATTGTTCCACCCGCAAAGGCAAGAGCAAAGGGAAGAATTGCAGAAGATATGCTAACAGCGAAGAAGCCTACAAAAGTTCCTATAACTTCAACAATCCCTGTAAAAAGAGCTATAACAAAGGCTCGCGTCCGATTAATTCCCGCTGCAATCATAGGAGCGATAATAACCATTCCCTCGGGAACGTTTTGCAAAGCAATGCCTCCTGCAACGGTTAGTGCGTGGGCAGTATTTTCAGATCCAAAGCTGACTCCCGCAGCTATTCCTTCGGGAAGGTTATGAATTGCAATTGCTATAACGAAAAGTAAGACTTTATCAAGTGCTTTATTGCTTTCGGGGTGGGATTCTTCATCAAATCCACTTATTTTATGCAAATGCGGGACAAGTTTATCAATGAGATTAAGACATATTGCTCCGCAAAAAATTCCGCCAATTGTAATCAGAATTGAAAATCTATTATTATTTTCGAGGGAGGGAATAACTAACCCAATTATAGCCGCACACAACATAACCCCAGCGGCAAAGGATAAAATTATATCGTTTGCCCTATGAGACGGCTTTTTGAAAATAAATCCGAGAATTGCTCCGATTATTGTCGCACCGCCAACTCCAAGCGCAGTTAAAACAACTAAATGCATATACGTTTCTCCTGTATTTTTTCACATTAAACTTATTATATGCTTTTAGTATACGTATTAACGTTAGTTTTTTCTGTAACGAAGTTACAAAAATAAAACAGATAAAATCAGAGAGTCTGTAAAACGTTAAATAAATGCATAATTTTTAAAAAAAATGGTTTAAGAAACTTTAAAATAGGTTAAGAAAACTCCAAAAGGCAAAAAACGTAAATTATTAAAGTAAATTCTACTTTTTTTTGGGGGAGAATTTACTTTGGGAATTATCTAAAAATGCAAAAAAAATAAAAAATGAAAAAAACTATTGACAAACGTTTTTTATTGTGATATAATATCAAACGTTCCTGAGACAGTCGGTTTTGCTTTCGGGCAATACAATGGTTTATCCGCCGACCGAGGTGCGATGAAAAAGTATGCTTGTTTAATTTTCCCAAACGATAAAGGTTTGCGGTAAATATAAAATATGTATTGTTATTTCATGCTCCTCAAGTGGAGCATGAATTTTTGTTTATAATCAAAGAAGGGGGGATATTATGCCAAGCGCAGCAGTTCTTGAACAAAAGAAAGCTATAGTTGAATCTTTAGCTGAACAGATGAAAGGTGCAGCTTCTATTGTACTCGTTAACTATCAGGGAATCACTGTTGAAGATGATACAAAACTCAGAAGTGAGCTTCGTAAAGCAAACGTTGAATATAAGGTAATTAAGAATACTCTCATTTCCAGAGCGAGTTCTATCGCAGGTCTTGAAGGACTTAATGACGTTCTCAACGGTATGACAGCAATAGCTATCTGCAAAGATGACCAGATTGCAGCAGCAAGAGTTCTTGGTAAATACGCAAAAACTCACGACAATTACGTTCTCAAAGCTGGCTTCATCGATGGTAAACTCGTTGGCTCTGATGAGCTTAAGGCACTCGCAGAATTGCCTTCAAAGGAAGTTCTCGTTGCAACAGTTCTTGGAACGTTGAACGCTCCTATCACAGCACTTGCAGTTGCTCTTCAGGCAATTGCGGATCAGAAAGGCGCATAATCGTTTTTTTGAGATTGGCTTGTGATGAAAAAATACGAAATTGGCGAATAAAACGCTTTCGTTCGTATGTTGCGGCATAAAACCGCAAAAAACATCAAAAACATTTTCATAAACGTTTGTTTAAGCTGACGTTTTTGTGAATGTGAAAATCAAACACTAATATTAAATGTTAAATTAAATGTAAAGTAAATGGAGGAAATTAATATGGCGTCCGAAAAAATTACAGCACTTGTTGAACAAGTTAAAGAACTTACAGTTATGGAACTTTCTGAACTCGTAAAAACTC
>JAZNJM010000023.1:0-26059 GCA_045578045.1 Eubacteriales bacterium
AGTGCTGTTAATTTCATTATAATATTAACATTGCTTTCTTTTTTAGCTTCTTTTTCATTGTCAAAATATAATTCTTTAACGTATTTATATCTCGAAGTGCTGTTAATTTCATTATAATATTAACATTGCTTTCTCTTTTGCTTCTTTTCTCTTTCACTGAAAGAGAAAAGAAGGGCAGTTCGCACTGTCCTTCTTGTGTTGAAAAATATATTATTTGTCGTTTTCGTCTTCTTCGTAATACGTAACCGCAGCGTTTCCGCCTTCTGGAGCGGTTTCGTCAATAGTGCGAAGTGCCCAGCGTTTAAGAACAAGACCATTTGTTAAATAAATATCTTCGTCTGTTACCTTTTCAACTGTTCCAACAATACCGCCGATTGACGTGATTCGGTTTCCTGGTCTTAAATTGTCTCTTAGGGTTTCAGCCTCTTTTTTACGCTTTTTTTCAGGTCGAATCATAAAGAAATATCCAACAACGAGGAAAAGCAAAATCATTCCACCATAATAAAGAAGCTGAGAAGATGGAGAGTGGGGTTGACCTGCTGTGCCTTGAGAAACATTCGTATCAGTAGAACCCTCTGCAAAAGCGGTTATAGCGGTTGTTGAAAGAGCTATAACTGTTCCTATGACAGTAAGTAAGCGTTTAAATGTTTTTTTCATATCTAACCTCATAAAATTATATGCATAGTTTTTCTCAAACTGTTGCGCATAGTCTGTTTCTTAAACTATGCGCAACGTTTATTATTTGTTTAATTGTTTGTTTTATTCTTGAAATTGAATACGCTTTATGTCTACAACGTATCCCGTGTTAAGATTAACAGTAACCGCAGCGCCGCAAATTTTAACTTTGCCTGTTGCCTTTGTAAAAGGAGCGAGTTCTCTTTTTACCATCCTGTTTATAATAACGTCTGGATCTGTTCCTAAAATCGAATCAATAGGACCACACATTCCAAGGTCTGTTATGAATCCGCTTCCTTTTGGGAGATATGTTTCATCAGCAGTTTGAACGTGGGTATGTGTTCCAAACGTAAAATTAATTCGTCCGTCAAAATATCGGGCGTATGCCGCTTTTTCGCTTGTTGCTTCGCCGTGAAAATCTGCAACGCAAATATCATATTCTGTTGCTTTTAAAACTCTGTCTGTGCAATTAAAGGGCGAATCTGCGGGATCCATATAAACCTGACCTGCAACGTTTATAACCAAAAGGCGTATTCCGTTTTTAACCTTTGTTAAAACGTATCCATTTCCAGGACAAACCTCTTGAAAATTAAGCGGTCTGATTATTTCGGGATGAGCTTCCATCGCTTCTGCGATTCTTCTACCGCGCAGAGTGTGGTTTCCACCAGTTATAACGTCTGCACCTGCATTAAGGAGCTTTTTTGCATCCTCACCGTCAAGTCCGCCGCTTTTTGAAGCGTTTTCGCCGTTAACTATAACAACATCTGCCCCATACATCAGCTTGAGTTTTCTTAGCTTCGAACAAACATACTCTAAAGCAACCTGACCTGCAACATCTCCTAAAGTCAGAATAACGAGATTATTTTGCATAATCAAAAACTCTCGTTTCTCTTATCATATTAATTTTAACTTGACCTGGATATTCAAGCTCTTCTTCAATTTTTGTTGCAATATCTCTTGCTTTAAGAATCATATCTGCATCACTTATCATTTCGGGATTAACAAGAACACGAATTTCTCTTCCCGCTTGAATTGCGAACGCTTTTTCAATTCCCTCAAAGCCCGTTGCAATTTCTTCAAGACGCTGTAATCTGCGAATGTAGTTTTCAAGGTTGTCTCTTCTGGCGCCTGGACGAGCAGCGGAAATTGCATCTGCAACCTGAACTATTATAGCATAAACCGTTTTTGCTTCAACATCACCGTGATGTGCTTCAATTGCGTGAACAACTTCTTTGTTTTCTTTGTATTTTTTTGCAAGTTCAACACCAATCTGAACGTGTGAGCCACCAGCTTCTTGGCTTGTTGCTTTTCCGATATCGTGAAGAAGTCCTGCACGTTTCGCAATATAAGCATCAACGCCAAGCTCTTTTGCTATCATACCTGAGAGGTGTGCAACTTCAATTGAATGTCTGAGAACATTTTGTCCGTAACTTGTTCTGAATTTGAGCTTACCTAAGGTTTTTATAAGCTCTAAGTTAACGCCATGAACACCTGTTTCATAGGTTGCTTGTTCGCCTTCTTTTTTAATTGTGTTTTCAACTTCTTTGCGGCTTTTTTCGATCATTTCTTCAATGCGTGAAGGATGAATTCTTCCGTCTGCAACAAGGTTTTCAAGAGCAAGTCTTGCAATTTCACGTCTTGTTGGATCGAAGGTCGAAATTGTTATAGCATCAGAAGTGTCATCAATAATAAGGTCAACCCCTGCAAGAGTTTCGATGGTTCTGATATTTCTTCCTTCTCTGCCTATGATTCTTCCTTTCATTTCATCGTTGGGAAGATCGACAACGGAAACTGTTTTTTCTGCAACGCTGTCTGATGCGATTCTTTGCATTGCTGTTACGATAATTTCTTTTGCTTTTTCTTCGGCTGTTTCTTTGAGGTCTGCTTCGATTGCAACTAAACGCTTTGCCGCAGAAATTTTCGCTTCGTCTTCAACCTTTGAAACGATAAGCTCTTTCGCTTCTTCGGTTGTCATACCCGATATTCTCTGGAGTTCTTCAAGCTGTTTTGCTTTAAGCTCGTTGATTTTTTCCACTTCGGCTTCGTTAGCCTTTAATTTTTCAGCAAGAATTTCTTCTTTTTTCTGGAGAGACTCGAGCTTTTTATCAAGGGATTCTTCTTTCTGAATCGCTCTTTTTTCCATTCTTGCGATTTCAGCTCTGCTTTCTTTGTTTTCTCGCTCGTGCTCATTTTTGATTCTGAGGGTTTCTTCTTTTGCTTCAAGCAAAAGCTCCTTCTTTTTGGATTCACCATCCTTTTTGGCTTGTTCAACGATTCTTTCGGCTTCTTTTTCCGCAGAGCCTATTGCTTTTTCTCCAATAGATTTGCGATAAATAAATCCGCCGAGAAAACCAAGTCCCAAACCAACAATTGTGCAAATTATGCCAACAATTGGTCCTCCCATTTGTACCTCCTGATATATGTAATTGTCCGAACCGTGAAGAACTATTTTTTGAGGTGGGGTACAAATCTTTCAAAACGCTTGAATCATTTAAAACGTATAAACCCGTAAAACGTATAAACCCGAATTATCGGGGAAGATGAATGTATACAAAAATGAAATATAGATAAAAACGATGTCATAAAAGAACGAATATATGTTATTTTTTAGCTTACGTTAAAATCCGTTTGTCGTTTTGAAAAATAAGAATTTCAAAAAAATTCCCCATAATTCAAACTAAATAACATTATACACTAAAAAAGGTAAAAAGTAAATACCCTTATACGAAAATAGTTGTAATAATTTTATATAAAATTCGTGCATAAAAATTGACTTTTTTTTATTTTTGTAGTATAATTCTGAAAAAAGCGAGGTCTGTATATATGTTTGAAAAAGAAACTGAAAAAAATATTTTTTCTGAAATAAATAATTGCTGTGTTTCAGGAGAAACGAATTGTATTTTTAAGCGTGGAGAAATGATATATCTTGACAATTCTTCAACAACACCTCCAGATAAAGCTGCTGTAGAAGCGGTTTTTTCTGCTATGAAAAATTTTGGAAATCCTTCTTCTCCTCATTCTCTCGGCTTTGATTCTGCAACACTGTTGAAAAATGCGAGACAAACCCTTTCCAACGTTATGAAATGCGACTCTTCGGAAATATATTTTACATCAGGAGGTAGCGAAAGTAATAATACTGCAATTATCGGTCTTGCTCAAAAAAATTCAAAACATTCAAAACGAATCGTTTCAACTGATTCTGAACATCCGTCTGTTCTTGAACCTTTATATGCCCTTGAAAAAAGAGGATTTGAAATAATTCTTCTTTCAACTAAAGGTGGGAAAATTGATGTATGTGAATTGAGGGAAGCCTTGTCTCAAAAAACTTCTCTTGTTACAATAATGCAAGGGAATAACGAAACGGGTGCGATATATGACCTTGAAATGATTCGAGATGAAATAGATTCAAGCGGATGCGGTGCATTTTTTCATTCTGATTGTGTTCAGAGCTTTATGAAAGTTGGAGTACCTTTTTCTAAATATTGTGATGCGGCATCCGTTTCTGCACATAAAATTGGTGGAATTAAAGGGTGCGGAGCTTTATATCTTAAAAAAAATATAAAAATTGAACCCTTCATTCTTGGAGGCGGGCAAGAAAGGGGATTCCGTTCAGGAACGGAGAATATACCTGGGATTTTAGCTTTCGCTGCTGCCGCTGATGCTTGGAATAAAAATAAAAAAGAACGAAATTTAAATATTTCTTCTATGAAAAAGATTCTTTCTGAAAAAATTGTAAACTGCCTTGGAGAAAAAGTTGTTATTAATACTCCAAATTCTTCCCTTTGCTCAGTTTTCAACTTTTCAATTCCAGGCTTAAAAAGCGAAACTCTTATTAACGCTCTTTCAAAAGAAAAGATATATGTTTCGGCTTCTTCTGCTTGTTCGACTCACGCAAAAGAAAACCGAGTTCTTTCTGCTTTCGGACTTTCAAAAGAATTAGCACAATCTGCTGTGAGGGTTGGAATTTCTTATTTTAACACAGAAGAAGAAATATTCATTTTTTGCGAAAAAATTGCAGAAATATCTGAAAAACTATTGAAAATGAAAATATAATGTGGTATACTTTAGACGAAATATAATTAATAATTTATACGGAGGATAAAAAATGAATCAGAATCCTGAAACAAATAACAACGAAAACGTTGAAGAAAAAACAAACGTTGATTCACAAAATTCCGCAAATGGTGAACCTAAAGCGGAAAATTCACAGCAACCTTACAATCTCAACGGACAACAAGGTGCAGTACCACCTTATAACCCTAATATGCAACAAGGTGTAAGACCGCCCTATAACCCTAATATGCAACAAGGTGTAAGACCTCCTTATAACCCTAACGGTCAACCTTATCAACCGCCTTATAACCCAAATGGTCAGCCTTTCGGTTATCCACCCGTTAATGCAAACGGACAGCCAGTGTATCCACAAAACAACCAGCCACAGAAGAAAGGCGGGAGCGGAATGAGCATAGCGGGATTTGTTATGAGTCTTGTTTCCCTTTTATGTTGCTGTTTGGGACCATACATTTCAGCTGCTCTTGCTGTACTTGGACTTGTTTTTTCTATAATCGGCATCGTTTCTTCTAAAAAAACGGGAAAAGCAAATGGACTTGCAATTGCAGGTGTTGTTATTTCCGTTGTTAGTATTATTTTCTGGGGTACTATGATTGCTATCGTATTGTATCTTGGAGAAGAAGGAATAAACGAGATTATTAAGCAATATCCAGAATACGAAAGATATATGTAAAAATGGTTTCTAAGGGTCAAAAATTGAAAAAACCTCTTGTTCTCTTTCTTGATTTTTTGTTTGTTTTTCTATCGGTCTTTTCGGGAAAAATAACGTCTTTGATGATGGAAAATCTTGAAGGGTGCAAAATGTATGAAAAATTTGGTATAAAATGTTTGACTTGCGGTGGAACAAGATGTGTAAACGCCATTGCAAACGGAAAAATTAAAGAAGCGTTTTTATATAATTCTTTTGTTCCCGTTGCGTTAATACTTATTTTTCTCGTTTTGCTTATGATGAATGTAAGTTGGATTTTTGACATTCAGCGAGTGGAGAACGTTTTGAAAAAGCTATGCTGCATAAAAACCGTTGTAATATGTTGTAGCTTTGTACTTATATATATGCTTTTCCGAAACCTTTATCCTTTGTTTTGCGTTTTATATTGAATAATTTATATTGAATAAAAAATGTCCGCAGAGATTTATTCTGTGGGCATTTTTTTGAGTATATTAAGCAAGATTTTCGCGAGAACCTTGCGATTTTGAAAGAAATAAGTATGCGGCTTTTTTATCGTTTTTTCCATTTCGGCATATTGACAAAAAAAGGTGTTGACATATAGCTAAATTTATGGTATAATCACGAATGTAAAATGAGAACAAAGGGGTTTGTTTGCCCTTTTTGTCCCCGTTTAAAGCGTTTTTGCTTTGGATAGGGCTTTGATTTTTAAAAAAATTATAGGTAAGTTTATGACTTTTGAATTAAGCAAAAAAGCTAATATATGCGTTGCGCTGAAAAAGCTTTTGTGTGTATCTCTTGCCGCATCTTCTCTTCTTCTCGCTTCTTGCCAGAGAGGTTCGGTTAAAGATGATATTGCGGAAAATTTTCAGGGCTCAGTAACAATAAAGCTCCCATCAAGCGTTGTTTCGGGTGAAGCAGATAGTGTTGTTATCTTTGATGTTCCCGATTCAGAGGCGGATGAAATTTATTTCTATATTCCTTCTGAAGAAACAGCATCAAGCGATAAGGTTTCAACAATTAAACTTATGGGAACAAACGCCAATTCTTACGGTGCTCAGGCATCATACGCAACGTTACTTGCGTTGAAGAATCAGGCGAATAATCAAAATCAGAATAAACCTTCGGGAAGCGGAAGCTCTTTGGGTTCTTCAAATTCATCAAAACCCAATCAGAACGTAACTCTTATTGCTCCAAATGGAAAGCTCAGCTCTCTTATTAAGAACAATAAGTATTCCGCCGACACTGTAACGGTTATTCAATCTGAAAGAAACGACCTTTCGGAAGACGTTACAGCTCTTATGAAGGCAATAAAATCTAATTCACGCTGTGATGCAAGTTTCATTGCTATAAGAATAAGCGATGGAGCAAGTATTGGGTATAACGTTGACGAACAATGGAAATGTATGTCAACATTCAAAGCTCCAACTGCTCTTTATGCATATAAGCTGGCTTCTGAGGGAAAGCTCAACCTTTCCAATAAGATGACTTATACTCGTGATAAATATTACTATACAGGAAGCGGAATTATTAAAAAAGCTGCTTCGGGAACGAAATATACTCTTAAAACTTTGATTTCCTATTCTATTTTGCATAGTGATAACTCTGCATACATAATGCTGAGAGATTATCTCAGCTCAGATGGCATTTCAAATATGCTTAAAGATATGGGCTGTACATATTACGAAAACGGAAAAGATAATTGGCCCAAGGTTTCTGCGAGAGATGCGGCTTTGTGGTGGAATGAAATTTATAATTTCTGCCGTGAAGATTCATACGGAAGCTCTTTATATACAACCTTTGTTAACGCAACGGGGAATATGATTGACAAAGCGTTGGGATATGAATATGAAGTTGCTCATAAGAGCGGTTCAGGAAACGGGTATCATCACGATTGTGCTATCGTTATGGCGGATGAACCATATATTCTTGCTCTTTACACCCATAACAGCGCAGGCGGTTCGAGCAACTATACTTATATGTCGAAAATCATTAAAGAGATAAATAAAATAATGGTGGGTTAATATGTCTTTTTTGGATAAATTAGGTTTCAGAAAGGATAAACCTCCTAAGGATCCGAACAGCCCGAAATTTAAGCGTTATATGGCAAATAGACTTCACGAGATGCATATCCGCTATTTGCTTGAAAGAGATTCAAAGGGCGAAGAACGGATTATAGCAAGAGAGGGATTTATTCACGTTTCGAATGATGAACTTGCGATTATATGTGGCGAAAAAGTTATGTTCAGAACCATTGTGCTTGAAATGGAGGCTTGGGAATTTATGAGCCTTGAGGGCGCAACCATAACGGGATTTGATTTGGATGAAGGACGAGAAAGAACTGTTATGGCGTATTATAAGTATTATAGAAAATAGTTTTTGAAATCGTTGTATATAATCGTAATATAAAACTATTAAAAACAGTATTAAGTAAATTTTTATAAAGCGGAAATTGATACTTTGAAAATATGTAATGCCGCATAAAAGCGGCTTTGAATGGTTTTAAGTTTTTGAATTGGTTTTAAAGTAATTTCTTTAAATTTTCTCTGTTTTTAGCAAGAAAATTTGTTTTTTGCTTTATCAATTTGTTGCTGTTCAGCAGTTTCTTTCTGATACCAACCATTTGATTCCATTTTGGCATATATATCTTTCTGCATCTTGAGGGTTTTGTCGAGAGCTGCACTGAATGCGTTTCTGACGTTTTCGTTTGAGGCTTCTATGCATCCGTGAAGATAAAGATCACAAGCCCCTTTTGTTGTCAGAAGAAGGTTTTCCATCAAATTTCTGTCATCCATAAACGGTTCTCCTTTTTAAATTGTTAAAGTGTTGAGAAAAGTTTTCCGAAAATTTCTTGGTGTTGAGTTGCAAGAAGTGAAACGAAGTTTTTGAGTTCTGCGGAAGATAATTTTTGTGCTGTTGTTTCACATTGGCATTTTAAAAATTGTTCGTGGCTAAGAGCATCGCCAACGTATTGTAATTCTTTTGGACTCATTTTTTAATACCTCTCTTTCCGATTTGTTTTTATTATTAACTGTTTTGAGAAAAATTATACAGTGATATATATAATTTCAGTTTTTGCACACTTTTTTATTTGTATGTTGTTGTATATTAATAGAATTGTTGAGATTTACTTTATTTTCGGTTTTTGGGTGATTTAATGTTTATGAAGGGGTATATATTTAAAAAAATAGTCGTTGGATACGAAACGAACTGCTATATTTTTAGAAAAGAAGGAACAGAACGTGCCCCTGCGGTTGTTATTGATCCCGGAGACGATTTAAACGTTATAAAAAGTGCGTTGTTTGAACTTAATGCATATCCTTCTTTGGTTCTTCTAACCCACGGACATTTTGATCATATCCTTGCTGTTGGCGATTTAAGAACAACAAGAACAACGGTTGCGATTCATAAACTTGATGCTCATTATTTAACTGAGCAAGACACCTTTACATCAATTTTACCCTACGATCCTCGTCCCTTTGCTCCTGCGGATTATCTTTTTGAAAAAGAGGGAAGGTATAATATAAACGGATTTGAGTTTATTCTTCTTCACACTCCAGGTCATACAGAGGGTTCTGTTTGCTATATTTTTGGGGACAATATGTTCACAGGAGATACGCTTTTTAAAGGAACAATAGGGAGAACGGATTTTTATGGCGGAAACGTTCAGGATATGATAAAGTCTTTGAGAAGGCTTAAACGTTACCCAGGTGAATTTAAGCTATATCCAGGACACGGAGATGCAACACAGCTTTCTTATGAAAGACAGCTTAATCCTTATATGAATAAGGTATAAAGCATATTAATTATGATTTCAAATATTGGCGTCAGTTTGTTGATGAACATTGATAGTTGCTAATATCGTTAGTTGTTATTGATAGTTATTAGTAATTGTTGATAGTTATTATTGATAATAGATGATTATAGATGATTGTTAATATGATTAACGCTGATATATGATAATAAATAAAATTTGGAGGCATACCATGAAAAAAATTACAGCAATCTTAATGGCGTTGGTTCTCATTTCTTCTTTTGCT
Source organism: Eubacteriales bacterium (assembly GCA_045578045.1). GTDB lineage: Bacteria > Bacillota > Clostridia > Oscillospirales > CAG-382 > SIG653. Next base: position 9,454 of record JAZNJM010000023.1, read on the forward strand.
TTTGTTGTTTCCGCAGAAGGGGAACCAGTGAACTACGCAGCAACAGGCGTTTACGAAATCAACGATGGAGATGATTCAAAGTTCCTTTCATCCCAAGATAATCCCGAAATAAACTACACCGATCCAGAACGCAAAATCCTTATAGACGGCGTTAGCCCCTATTATACATCAGCAACAGAAGACGGTAAAGTTGTTGCTGGTAGCGAACGCATGGGTGAAAGCATTATTCTCACTGGTTCTGGATCTATTCACACTTTAATTATTGACCTTGGCGCAACTTATGATGACATTTATGAAATTACACTTGGTAACGTTTGGGATTCCTTTACATTTGGTTGGGAACTCGGTGAAAATGGTCAAGGTAATAGAGGATTTTATGCTGACAAGACCATAATCAAATTTGCCCCAGACGGTGTTAATTTTGAAAAAAATGATGAGTTTGAAGTTGTTAAAGAAAATCACACAGAAGACGGTTCTGAAAATGGTTATTATGACTTTAAATTTAAATTTGAAAAACCTGTTACAGCAAAAGCTATCCAATTGTCGCTCAGAAGTCCTTCATACTGTCTCTCTTTTAGCGAACTTCAAGTTTGGGGATACGGTCATTCTATTCCAACTCCAGAAGTTTCTATTGAAGAATCTTCCGAAGAAGAAAGCGTAGAAGAATCCTCTGAAGAAGCTGCCGAATCTTCCGAAGAAGAATCAACAGCAGAAGAATCTAAAACAGAATCTAAAGCAGAAGAATCCAAAACAGAATCTAAAGCTGAAGAATCTAAAGGCGAAGATGAAAAAGACGGACCAGGCATTGTTGTTTTCATCGTTATTGGCGTTGCTGTTGTTGCAGTAGTTGCTGTTGTTATTGTTGTTTTAAATAAAAAGAAACAGTAATAAAACGGTTTAAAATCTAATAAAACTAAATAAAAAAACGAGTCTTTTCTGTTTGAAGAGGCTCGTTTTTTGATGTGTATTGTTAAACGTTTTTTGGTGGAAATATGTGAGGTAATCTTCAATAAGAAATATGCGAAGTAATTTATTGCGAAGTAGTTTATAATAAATTTGAAAAAGAAGTTGTTATTTAAAAATACGTTTTAACATTTTTGGTTATGTTTATATTCTTTAATTGTCTTCGTTGTTTTCGTCTTTTTCATCGTTTGATGAATCAAAACGTCCTGATAAAATAAGCTCTTTAAAGGCGTTTATGCTTTCGGCTTTTGAGCCCATAGAAACAGCTTTTTCAAAATGATATTGACTTTTTTCTTCATCTTTTAATGCGAAATATGCTATTGATAAAGCAGATTCAGCCTGATACATTTTTGAATCGATTGATAAGGCTTTTTCGGCGGGGGCAATTGCCTTTTCCCATTCTCCCATAATAAGATAAACCTGAGCTAAATTATTAAAGCCTTGTGGATAATCGGGAGAAAATTTCGTTGAGCTTTCATAGCATTTTATTGCTTCTTCATAGTTCTTTTGATTGTAATATATATTTCCAAGGTTCGACCAAGCTGTTGGATAAAAGGCATCGTATGTCAAAAGCTCGTTGTATGTGGCTATTGCCTCAGTTTCCATATATAAATCTGTATATGAAAGTCCAAGGAAGAGTAATACAGCTTTGAAATCGTCTGTGTTTTTACATTTCTTTTTGAGAGAGTTTAAAAGTTTTACTGACTTTTCGGGCTCATTTTCAGAATATGCGGCTAAGGCTTTCAAAAGCTTGTTTTTCTCTTTTCTTTGTTGCTCTTCAGAAAACGCATTTCCTATCTGTTTGCTGTAGCTTGAAGCGTAAAAGCTGAGGGGATATTTTGAACGTAAATTTCGCAAAAGACGGAGAAACGAAAAAACAAGACCAATGATTATTACAACAGACTTTATCATAGTATTATTAAAGGTCCAATTATTTTGATAAAGCTCATATATAAATAATCCTGAAGCGGTGAAAAAAACAGATACAATTAAAACAATACATAAATAAATAACTTTTTTGTTCTTTTTAATAACTTCCTCTAATTTCATTGTATTTTAAAAAATAAAAAGTCTTTATTAAAATATAAAACAGGCTCAGAGCTTCTTTCTTTTTTTGATGAATAAAACAAAAACGGCTGTTACCGCTCCAGCTAAAATCGCACCCGTTATTGTAAGAAAAAGAATTTCCTTTTTTGAGAGCTTGTTTTCTTCTGTAACGTTATCAATATACATTATAGCTGTTTTTGAAACTGTGTTATAGTTTCCGTTTTTATCATATGCAGTTATGACTACCATATATTTTCCAGCCCTTGAAGGAGCAGAACCTATGGGGATTTTGCTTTCTCTCTCTTCCCATTCGTAATATTCCGTTGAATACAAAACGTCTTTTGGTGAAACATCGAAGCCTATTTCTTTTTTTGTCCCATCGTATATAAACTCTGTTTGCGTTACGTTTATTGCGGGAGTTGAAGGAGTTATTTCGATAGTAGCGTATGCATACGTTCTTTTATAATGCTCGGTGTCTTTAGGGTATGCTATAACTGAATATTTTCCCCATTGTTTAAGAGGAATTGGTGCCTCTTCCGTTGTCGCAGTGCCTTCTTTGTCTACAACAAAAGCCGTGTAGGCAATTTCAATCTCTGCGTTTTCGCAAAAGGCTTTTGGAATTATACCGAGAGGGGTATATTCTACTGTCAGGTTTTCCATTGTTATAGCGGCTTCTTTTTTGTCTATAAAAATGTTTCCTTCCCCAATACATTGGTTTTCTAAAAAGTATCCGCATATATATTCCCCTGGTTCTGTTGGAGCGGTTTCAACGTATGGAGAAAAAGTTCCGTCTGTAAACAGTTGTTTATACATAATTTTCCCCGAAATTGCCGCAGGAGAAAGGGTGAACGTGGGAGAATGTGAGACACCTTTTTCGTAAACTACGGAAAGATTTTGAAAAACGCATTTAAACGAACTTGGAACAGATAGCCGTTGTTCGCTTTGAGAGAGCTTTTTTCCGCGGTATGCGGCAATTTCATATACAATATATTTATTTCCGCAAACAATTCCCTCGTTTTTAGATTCAACAGAAAAAACTGTATAATAAAGTCCTAAATCCGTTGGAGCTGTTATTTTTTCTTTTGGATATGCATCAATAGATTCTATTGGATAATATTCAACGGAAATTTCAAGGTATTCTTTCGCCCACTCAGGTTCAACGGAATATGGTATTTGGTTTTCCATTTTTGAATACGCAACGGTTTTATATGGGGTTACAATTTTCGCTTCAACGGGAGATATTGTTATTATTGATGACGTTTCGTATTTTTCGTATTTTTGGTTTCCCTCAAAAGTTGCAAAAACCTGATAAGTACCAGGGGAGGTTAAAGGAACCGAAACTGGGGTTGAAGTTTCTGTATTGATTGCAAAATAAGAAATAAAAGGAGTTATTTCTTCGATGGAACATTCAGCTTTCGGGGAATATCCTTCAGGAGAATATAATACCGTTTCATCTTTTAATGAAAAAAGGGAGGCTTCCGTTTCGCAATATCCGTCTATGGAGAAAAGGCAAAGCAATAAAAAAGCCAAGATAAATATTCTTTTGATTTTAAATGGGTTTTTTTTCATATATTTTTATTTGTTATCCTTGAAAATATCAATTTATCTGTCTAATAAATTTTAACACATAAAACGCCGGTTTTCAATACATTTTTTTAAAAATAGCTTAAATGACGAAAAATATTTGCGTTTATAAAAAGAAAAATATATGAAAAAGGCGAAAAAACAAAAAAAGAAAAGTATGAGGAGTTTGCTTTTACTCAAGGAAAAATATTGAATTCAAGTATTGATTTTTTTTCTTTGATGTGGTAGTATATTAAGAAGGAGTTGATTGAATGGTAAATTTGGGAAATTCTTGGGATTCTTTGCTCAGGGATGAATTTGAAAAGGATTATTATAAAAAGCTCCGCGTATTTCTGAAAGAAGAATATTTGGGAGGAAAATTCAGGATTTTTCCCGAAATGAACAATATTTTCAACGCTCTCAGATATACGGATTATAATGACGTTAAGGTTGTTATCATCGGTCAGGATCCATATCACGGATTAGGTCAAGCTCACGGGCTTTGCTTTTCTGTTCAGAAAGGAACTCAGCCGCCTCCGTCTCTCGTTAATATTTTTAAGGAGCTTAATGCAGATTTGGGAATATCAGAGTTTCCCCACGGAGAATTGACTTCGTGGGCAAAAAACGGTGTTTTGTTGCTTAATACAGTTTTAACGGTTCGCGAAGGACTTCCAACAAGTCATAGGGGAAAAGGTTGGGAAATTTTTACCGACAGAGTTATTTCTATTCTGAATCAGCGGGAAAAACCAATTGTGTTTATGCTTTGGGGCGGTTTTGCTAAAAGTAAGGCTTCTTTACTTGATGGAAATAAGCATCTTATTTTAACAGCGGCACATCCAAGCCCTCTTTCAGCGTATAACGGATTTTTTGGTTGTAAACATTTCTCACTTGCAAACAAATTTTTGCGTGAAAACGGTGTCGGAGAAATAAATTGGGAGATTACTTAATAGAATAAATATGGCAAATATAGTTTTGAAACAAAACAAAAAGGTGGTTTTAGCTTCCGCTTCCCCAAGAAGAAGAGAGCTTCTCTTAAACGTTGGAATAAACTTTGAATGTTTTTCTCCGTCTGTTTCTGAAATGCCTCTTGTTGAAAACAAAGGTAACGTTGTCGTTATACATAATGCTCTTGAAAAAGCTAAAAGTCTTTCAAGAGAGGGATGGGCAGTTATAGGAGCAGATACCGCTGTTTATCTTGATGGAAAAGGCTTTGGAAAACCGAAAAATAAAGAACAAGCTGTTCAATTTCTTAAAGAGCTTTCGGGAAAGGAACATACTGTTTATACGGGAATTGCCTTGGTTGAGGGTGAAATTGAGGTCGCAAAGGTTGTTGAAACGAAGGTTAAATTCAGAGAACTTTCGGAAAATGAAATATATTTATACGTTGAAAGCGGTTCGCCGCTTGACAAAGCGGGGGCATATGGAATTCAAGATTTCGGAGGCGTTTTTGTTGAAGAAATAAAGGGCGATTATTTCAACGTTGTCGGGTTGCCAATTTCATCGGTTTATAGTTTGCTTTTAGATAATAAAGTTATAGAATATGTGGAGGAATAGAGTTGAATAATAAGAATAATTCTTCAAAGGTTTCCTTTAAAGAACGATTGATTACGTTTTTAAAAGGTCTTTGGATTGGCGGTTCCCTTTCCGTTCCAGGTGTAAGCGGCGGTTCAATGGCTATGATTTTAGGGATATACGATAAAATGATTTTTTCCCTCAACTCTTTATTTAAGCCAAATAAGGATAAAAAAATAAATAAGTTTGAAAACTTTTTGTTTCTCGTTGCTGTTGGTTCGGGTGGAATAATCGGACTTTTGACTCTTTATAAGCTCATAAGTTTTCTTATGTTGACTTTCGGTTTACCAATGAGCTTTTTCTTCGTTGGAACTGTTGCGGGAGGTATTCCACTAATTTTTAAAGCCGCAGAAGTTACAAAGGCTAAATTTTCAGATTATTTATGGGTTCTTATAGGCGTTGCCGCAGTTGTTGGTCTTATGTTTCTTCCTGAGGGAATGTTTAAGGGCGGAAATATTGCCATAAAGATTTTAGGCGGAGTTATTGCTGCTGCGGCGTTGGTTCTCCCAGGAATAAGCGTTTCTCAGATGCTTCTCACTATGGGACTTTATTGGTTTGTTTACGATTCTGCTTCTAACTTTGATATTTTACCTCTTGTTCCCTTTGGAATAGGTCTTGTGCTTGGTGTTGTTTGTACGTCTGGGGGAATGGAGATACTTATGGTTAAATTTAAACGCCAGACGTATCTTGCGGTTATGGGGTTTGTTATCGGTTCTGTTGGCGGTCTTGCCAAGGATGCTTTAGGCAGAGTTATCGTTGAAAAGGCAACTGACGAAAACGGAGAGGTTATTTTCAAAAATATTCTCTCTCAGGTTGCAAAAGATGAAGACGGTCTCATTTGCCGAACCCTTGAACAAGGCGGTCTTATTATGAAAGAAGATATAGGCGTTCTTCTTTTTGTTGTTTGTGCTCTTCTTGCTGTTGCAGGATTTATTGCAGTTTATACCCTCAGCAAATTGGAAGATAAAAAATCAGATGAAAATAATTAACTTAAATATACAGGAGATTTAAAAAATGATTGACATCAGACTTGTTAGAGAAAATCCGGAATTAGTAAAAGAAAATATCAAAAAGAAGTTTCAAGATTCAAAACTTCCTTTGGTTGACGAGGTTTTAGAGCTTGACAAAGAATCAAGAGCTGTTAAAGCAGAAGCTGATTCACTTCGTGCTGAAAGAAATAAGATTTCAAAGGAAATTGGCGGTCTTATGGCGAAGGGAATGAAAGCAGAAGCAGAAGAAGCAAAAAAGAAGGTTACAGAAAAATCCGACCGTCTTGCAGAGCTTGAAGCAAAAGAAGCAGAGCTTGAAGAAAAAGTTAAAACAATAATGATGACTATTCCTAATATCATTGATGACAGCGTTCCAATTGGTAAAGATGATAGCGAAAACGTTGAGGTTCAAAAGTATGGAGAGCCTGTTGTTCCCGATTTTGACGTTCCTTATCATACGGAAATTATGGAAAAATTCAATGGAATTGATTTAGACAGCGCGGGACGAGTTGCGGGAAACGGATTCTATTATCTTATGGGCGATATTGCAAGACTTCATTCTGCAATGACCGCTTATGCAAGAGATTTTATGATAGATAAAGGATTCACCTATTGTATTCCTCCTTTTATGATTCGTTCAAACGTTGTAACGGGTGTTATGAGCTTCGCTGAAATGGATTCTATGATGTATAAAATAGAAGGCGAAGACCTTTATCTCATCGGAACAAGTGAACATTCTATGATAGGTAAATTTATCGATACGATAATTCCTGAAGCTCAGCTCCCTCAAACGCTCACAAGCTATTCTCCTTGCTTCCGTAAGGAAAAAGGTGCTCACGGTATTGAAGAAAGAGGCGTTTACCGTATACATCAGTTTGAAAAGCAGGAGATGATTGTTGTTTGTAAGCCTGAGGACAGTATGGAATGGTTTGATAAAATGTGGAGCTATACAGTTGAGCTTTTCCGTTCTCTCGATATACCTGTTCGTACTCTCGAATGTTGCTCAGGCGACCTTGCAGACCTTAAGGTTAAATCTATTGACGTTGAAGCGTGGTCTCCAAGACAAAAGAAATATTTTGAAGTTGGTAGCTGTTCTAATCTTGGCGATGCTCAGGCAAGAAGACTTAAAATTCGCGTTGCAGGAGCAGATAAAACAAAATATTTTGCTCACACACTCAATAATACTGTTGTTGCTCCTCCTCGTATGCTTATCGCTTTCCTTGAAAACAACCTTAATGCAGACGGAAGCGTTAATATTCCCGTTGCTCTTCGTCCATATATGGGCGGTATGGAAAAAATTGAGAAGAAGTAATAGGTTTAGTTCTGTAAATTTATATTTTAGTGTTTAAAAAATATCTTATGTGAATAGAACGCTGTCAATGGCATTGATTAAAGCTGTTGGCGGCGTTTTGCTATATTTAATGTTTATATACTATATTTTCTATTTTTATCTTAATATATAAATATTCTATTGACTTTCTTTGTGCTGTGTGATAACATAAAAGAAATATACACTATTAAATCGTTGTGAGGGATATGCGTGAGAGCGACAATTAATTATGATTATCTTAGACCGTTAAAGGCAAAGAATTTAAAAGATAGACACGAATCTAAATTTGAGAAAAAAGAAGAATTAAGTGTTTGGAGTGGAAAAAACGCCACAATTTTACCATTGAGATCTGATCCAAAGGGTGCAACGTTGTTTGGAAAAGGCGGAGTTGTGGATGAAAACGGAGAATATGTTGATATTTCTGCTATAGATGGACGTGTTCAAGGAAAATATGACGTTTTAAATCCCTTATATAAAGATGAAAAAGTAGTATATTGTGGTTATTTGATTAATCACTGGGGACATTTTTTAGTTGAGGCAATGTCAAGATTATGGTATTTCTTGGAAGATGATAAAAACGTAGATAAATATGTTTTTTTTATGGAGGATGGTTCTGAACGAGAAATAAAGGGAAATTATAAAGAGGCGTTAGTTTTATTAAATATTTGGGACAAGCTGGAAATTATAAACAAGCCTACAAAATATAAAGAGGTAATTGTTCCTGAATTGGGTTACAAATGGAAAACGTATTATTCTGAGAAACAGAAGAACGTTTTTGAAACCATATTTAAAAACGTTAAGCCAAATTCCTCGTGGAAAAAATATGAAAAAATTTATTTTACCAGAAAACAGTTATCTAAGGCAGGTAATTTGGAATTTGGCGGTGAAGTTCTTGACGATTTCTTTGAAAAAAACGGGTATGAGTTGATTTCTCCTGAAAAGATGACGTTGTCTGAGATGATTTTTTGCATCAGAAATGCAGAAGTCTGTGCAACGCTTTCTGGCTCTTTACCCCATAATTTGTTGTTTGCACAAGATGGAAAGAAGACGATAATTGTAGAAAGATGCGTTTTAAACAATGAAATTCAAGTTGATGTCAATCGTATGAAAAAATTGAACGTAACGTATATTGATGCAAATTATCCTATTTATACTGTAAATATGAGCGGACCGTTTATTATGGCGTATAACGATAAGCTGAAAAAATTTGCTAATGATAACAATATGTTACCGCCTGATTCAAAGTTTTTAAAGCCAAAGTATTTAAACTTATGCTTTAAAAAATATATGAAGAATTACAGAAAAGAATACAATTACCGTTGGTATATGGATGATTGGTATGTCAGTTATGCTGATTATCTGTGGGAAGCATATAAAGACGGATATAAGCAATTTCAAGATTTTCTTTCAGGAGAAAGACCGTTTAAGATAAATCATTATTTTTCTTGGCATTATATGAAACGATTTATCAGAAGAGCTTTGAAGCGTTTTTTGTGAGAGAAAAAATAGAATACAAAACGTTAAGATAGTGTATATTGAATTTTTGAGGTATTCTATTGGTGAATTATTTAGAATGTTTGTATTAACTTTTAGTTTTTGTTATAATATAAAAAGAAAATTAAGTGTTTTTTGTATTTAAGAGGCGGAATATTCTATGAAAAAAATTGCCAAACTCGTAGTGAGATTATTTTTTAAAATAGTCCCTTTTGGGTTTTTAGTGAAAAAATATACTGATATTAAGCTATCAAAATCTATTTTCGGGGATATATTTGAACAAGTTTACGTAGAGAGATTTTTTGAAAAATCCTTGTTGGTTAAAAATTTTGATGAATGTTGTAAAAAAGTAGAATCATCTAATCGATATTGTTTGATTCAACAGGGAAATTGGGAGTATAAAGTCATTAATTTTTGCTTTGTAAAGGAAATGTTGTCTAATATAATATGGTGCATTGAACGTGGATATAAACCATTGATAGACATAAAATCATCTGTTGGAAATTATAAAGAAGAGTCTAATCTTTGGGAAAAAATGTATATTCAGCCTTTTGGAGAGGATTTGGTAAAAATAAAAAATAATCCCAATATTCAATTAATAATATGTCCCTTAAAAAACCATTGTATAAAGCCCATTATGCGAGACGTGAGAGGTTCAACAAAGGGTTCAAAAAGAATAGAATTTTGGAATAAGATGTTCAATAGATTTGTTGTATATAATGATTTTTGCCAAAAATATATTGATGATGAATTTGAAACATTGCTCAAGGGTAAAAAGTGTCTTGGTTGTTTAATCAGAGGTACAGATTATATTAAGCTTCGTCCAAAATCTCATCCTATTCAACCTACGTTAGATGAACTTATGGAAAAAGCCAAACAGACAATGAAAGAGCGAAAATTAGATTATATTTATTTAGCAACAGAAGAAAAGAAAGCGGCGGATGCTTTAAAAAATGAATTTGGAGATATCATAATTGAGAATAAACGTAAATATTTCGATGAAGTTTACGAAAAAGAAAACATTTCAATGGTATCTCAGGTTAATTTTGATAGAGAAGACGATGATTTTTGGAAGATGCTTGAATATATGTCTTCTATTAATTTATTGTCGAAGTGTGATTCAATTGTTGCAGGGCTTTGTGGCGGAAGCGAAGCCGCTATATATTTTAACGGGAATAAGTATAGAGAAACATATTTGTTTGATAAGGGGTATTATTAGTTTGTTTTCGTTGCATTTAGGTTAAACGCTTTAAGATTTAATGAATTAATTATATTAATAGATAATTGAGGGTTAGTTATGAAAGGAATAATTCTTGCAGGCGGTTCCGGAACAAGGCTTTATCCGTTGACAAAAGTAACTTCGAAGCAGCTTTTACCTGTTTATGATAAGCCAATGATTTATTATCCACTCTCTGTTCTTATGACGTCTGGCATAAAGGAAATACTTATAATATCAACGCCTCAGGATACGCCAAGATTCAAAGAGCTTTTGGGAGACGGAAAACAGTTTGGAATAGAACTAAGTTATGCTGTTCAGATCAGTCCCGATGGATTAGCTCAGGCTTTTATAATTGGGGAGGAGTTTATTGGAAACGAATCCGTTGCTATGGTGCTTGGAGACAATATTTTCTTTGGACACGGCTTGAAAAAACGTCTTTTGAAAGCTGTTGAAAATGCTGAAAATGGTAAAGGCGCAACAATTTTTGGATATTACGTTGATGATCCCGAAAGATTCGGAATTGTTGAGTTTAACAGTGAAGGAAAGGCTATCAGCATAGAAGAAAAACCCGAAAATCCAAAATCAAATTATTGTGTTACAGGCTTGTATTTTTATGATAATCGTGTTGTTGAATATGCAAAAGGCTTGAAGCCAAGCAAGAGAAATGAGCTTGAGATAACAGATTTGAATAAAATATATCTTGAAAATCAATCTTTAAACGTTGAACTCCTTGGACAAGGCTTTACGTGGCTCGATACGGGAACTCACGAAAGTCTTGTTGAAGCAACAAATTTTGTTAAAACTGTTGAAACACATCAACATAGAAAAATAGCTTGTCTTGAAGAAATTGCTTTTTTGAATGGTTGGATAACTCGCGAAGAAGTTTTAGCGGCTTATGAAGAATTAAAGAAAAATCAATATGGGCAATATCTCAAGGACTTTCTCGAAGGAAAATATATAGATAAGTTGGGAGAACAGAAATGACTATTATAGTAACGGGCGGAGCAGGGTTTATTGGAAGTAATTTTATTTTTCATATGATTAAAAAGTATTCTCAATATAGAATTATTTGTCTTGATAAATTAACCTATGCGGGAAATCTTTCAACTCTTGAATCTGTTATTGAAAATCCAAATTTTAGATTTGTTAAAGCAGATATTTGCGACAGAGAAGCTGTTTATAATCTTTTTGAAGAAGAAAAACCAAACGTTGTTGTAAATTTCGCGGCAGAAAGCCACGTTGACAGAAGTATTGAAGCTCCAGACGTTTTTCTGAAAACCAATATTATCGGCACTTCCGTTTTACTTGATGCTTGTAGAAAATACGGTATAGACCGTTATCATCAGGTTTCAACAGATGAGGTTTACGGAGATCTTCCTCTTGATCAACCTGAGCTTTTCTTCACAGAATCAACTCCTCTTCATACAAGTAGTCCGTATTCTTCTTCAAAGGCTTCTGCCGATTTACTTGTATTAGCTTATTATCGTACTTACGGATTGCCTGTTACCATAAGTCGTTGTTCTAATAACTATGGTCCATATCATTTTCCAGAAAAATTAATTCCGCTTATGATTGCAAATGCTCTTAAAGATAAACCTCTTCCGGTTTACGGAGAGGGGAAAAATGTTCGTGATTGGCTTTACGTTGAAGATCATTGCAAGGCTATTGACCTTATTATTCATAAGGGCAAGGTTGGTGAGGTTTATAATGTGGGGGGACATAACGAAAAACAAAATATCGAGATTGTTAAAATAATTTGTAAGGAACTTAATAAACCCGAAAGTCTGATAACATACGTTACAGACAGAAAAGGACACGATCTCAGATATGCTATTGATCCGACAAAGATTTATACAGAGCTTGGATGGCTTCCCGAAACGAAATTTGAAGATGGAATAAAGAAAACAATAAAATGGTATCTTGAAAATGTTGAATGGTGGGAAAACATTATTTCTGGCGAATATCAGAATTATTATAAAAAAATGTATGAAAACCGTTGAGGAACAGATATGAAATTTTTGGTTACAGGTGTTGGCGGTCAGCTTGGATATGACGTTATGAAGGAGCTTTTGAAAAGAGGTTTTGAATGTGTTGGAACGGATATTCTTGACGATTGCTTAAATATTGATGCTCCGTATATCAAGCTGGATATAACAAATAAAGATGATGTTGAAAGCGTTATTTACTCAGTTTCTCCCGATGTTGTTGTTCATTGTGCCGCTTGGACGGCGGTTGACTTGGCGGAAGAGCCTGAAAACTTAGACAAGGTTCGCTCTATCAACGTATTGGGAACAGAGAATATTGCAAAATCTTGTAAAAAAATTCATTGCAAAATGATGTATATATCAACGGATTACGTTTTCGATGGTGAAGGAGAAACCCCGTGGGCTGCCGATTGTAAGAACTATAATCCTTGCAACGTTTATGGTCAAAGTAAGCTCGATGGAGAAAAAGCCGTAAGCTCGATTCTTGAAAAATTTTTTATTGTTCGTATAGCGTGGGTTTTTGGATTTAACGGAAAAAATTTCATTAAAACAATGATTAACCTTGGAAAAAAGTATGAAACGCTGAGGGTGGTTTCTGACCAGATTGGAACTCCAACGTATACTTATGATTTGGCATCTCTTATTGTTGATATGAGCCTTTCTGATAAATATGGGTTTTATCACGCCACCAACGAAGGCGGATACATCAGTTGGTATGATTTTGCTTGTGAGATATTCAGACAATCAGGAATTAAAACAAAGATTATCCCCGTAACAACTGCTGAATATGGGGTATCAAAGGCAAAAAGACCTTTTAACAGCCGTCTTGACAAAAGCAAATTGAAAGAAAACGGTTTCACGCCACTTCCCGATTGGAAAGATGCTCTTTGTAGATATTTAATAGAAATAGGAGTGAAATAAAGTTGGAAAGCATTCTAAAAACATCTGTTGCTATGGCAGCTTATAAGGGTGAAAAATATATTTTAGAACAATTAAAAAGCATTGAAGAACAAACGGTTATGCCTGATGAAGTTGTTATAGTAGATGATTGCTCTCCCGATAGAACAGTGCGAGTGGTTAAAGAATACGCATCAAAAAGTAAGTTGAATATTAAAATCTTTGAAAATGAATATAATTTAGGATTCAGAAAAAATTTTGAAAAAGCAACGTCTCTTTGCCGAAATGAAGTTATTTTTTTCTGCGATCAAGATGATGTTTGGAAAAACAATAAAGTAGAGGTTTTTATTCGTGAGTTTCAACAAAATGAAAATTTAGTATATGCTTTTAGTGATGCGGAGGTTACGGATGAAAAACTGAATGTGTTTTCTAAAAGCGTATGGGAATTATTTGGTGTTAAGTGGAATGAGATGAATAAACAGGAGTTTTTTGATAAGATTCAATCAAGATATTTTCCACTTGGTTTTTCTGTTGCTGTTAAAAAAAATTTTTTGGAAAAAATAGTTCCTTTTCAAATTGATCACGATGGCTGGGTTGCTCTTTGTGCTCCAACATTTGGGGAGGTTAAGGCAATATGCGAAAAGCTGGTTTATTATAGAAGACATTCAAATGCAACGAGTAGTGCGGCTAAAGTAGAAAAGAAAAGCAAAATTGATTTAATAAACAATATTTTTAAAAAAACTTATAGAGAATATTGGATTTGGCCTGATTGCGAATACGAAAGTTATTCTTTTATTAATACTTGTATAAAGGAAAATAAGGCAAATATTGATAGTAAGAAACTTTTGGAGCATTTGGAATATTTGAGAGTAATAAACTGTATCAAAGATAGAAATTTATTTTTGAGAATATGGTCGTTGTTGAAACTTTATCGACAAGGGCTTTTTGCTGAGTATAGAGGTGGAAAAAATACACTTTTGGTTGATTGTTTGTTTATGATAGTAAATTCTTTTAAAGCAAAGAGTAAAAGGTAATAAAGCCTGAGATTTTTATTGCGTTGATAAAATTATTTTTTTATAATGATTGAAGATGAATCGGAGTGAAATAAAAATGGGACAGATAAAAGTTACAAAAACAGATATAGAAGGACTTTGCATTATTGAACCAGCTGTTCACGGAGATAGCCGAGGTTATTTTATGGAAACATATAATCAGAATGATATGGCAGAAGCTGGACTTAATATGGTTTTTGTGCAGGACAATCAGAGTATGAGCACTAAAGGAGTTCTTCGCGGTCTTCATTTTCAAAAGAATTTCCCGCAAGGAAAGCTCGTGAGGGTTATTAAAGGCACTGTTTTTGACGTTGCGGTAGATCTTAGAAAAGATAGCAAAACATATGGAAAGTGGTTTGGAATTGAGTTGTCAGAGGAGAATAAAAAGCAATTTTATATTCCCGAAGGATTTGCTCACGGATTTCTTGTTTTATCTGATACGGCTGAATTTTTATATAAATGCACGGATTTTTATCATCCCGGAGATGAAGGCGGATTGAGATGGAACGATTCTGATATTGGAATAGATTGGCCCATTTCGGAAGATATGACAATATTGTTATCTGAAAAAGATGAAAAACAACCTTTTTTCAGAGACCTGAGATAATATTTTGCGGAATAAGGAGGTGGATTCATTATTTCCTTTCAAAACGGTTTTGTTTTGAAACGTATGAAACTCTCGAAATATATGTCAGAAAAATTTATGCTCGAAATAATGTTTAACCTCCTACATATTTTACAAAAAAATAATTAAGAGCGTTTTGTTTGCTTTTAAGAATTGTTGCTATTTTTCGGATTTTTCAGAAGCTATATGTGTAATATGAGCTTTTATTGTTGTGAACCCCTTTTTTTGCGGAGCGTTTCCATCGCTGACTCCTTCGGGATATTTCCAAAGAGTGATTGTTCCCGAATCGTTTAAGTTTTTTACAATAATTGAGATTATTGGAAATGCAAACAATCCCAAAATACCAAAGGCTTTAAGTCCTGCATACATCATAATAAGGGTGATTAGGGGATACATTCCAATATAAGAACCGACTATTTTTGGTTCTATTATCTGTCTTATTATTGTAACGATAACATAAGTTACAAGTAGCCCTATGCCTGTAAAAACGTCCCCTGAAATAATAAGAAATATTCCCCAAGGTACGAGTATTGTTCCCGTTCCTATTATGGGAAGAATATCAACGAGTGATGTTATCAGTGCTACCAAATATGGATAATTCACACCTAAAATCGAAAAGGCGATAAGAAGCTCTGAAAACGTTATGAGAATTATAACGGTGTATGCTTTAATATATTTCCACGTTGTGCTAAAAAATTGATTTTTTACAAGCAAGATGTATTTTTTTGTTTCTCCGTTAAATTGATATGAAAGAAAATAGCTTATTTTTTTGAAGTCAACAGCTATATAGTAAATAGCAATGATGAAAATAATAGCAACAACGAAAAAATCTGCAACAAAAGTTATTGTTCCTGTCAGAAATGGCATTATATCAGACGATATATTTGTTGCAATAGTTTGAAAAAGAGAAATAATGTTTTCATCAAAATTATTCCAATAATCTGTTAAGACCTTTGAAACGTCAAATATAGGAATAATTGAATTTATTTTTTCGATTAATTCAGAAACTTTGTTTTCGTCTCGCCTTAGTGATTCAAGAAAAATGGTTATTCTGTCTGAAATGGATGTAAGCTCACTTAATAGCTCTTTTACAGTTATATATCCAACAAAAAATATAATACCTGATAAAACTATCAGCAAAACTATCGTTGATATACCTCGCGGTATTTTCGTATGCTTATCAATAAAATTTATTGCGGGTTGAAGCATAAGAGCAACTACCCACGCGGCAATAAATGGGCTTATGAGAGGAACAACATATTTTCCTAAAGAAAAAATAAAAAGCAATATAACCCCAATAAAAGCGGTATAAAGTAAAAAGGTTGCAATGTTTTTTTGTTTGTCTGTGAAATTCATATGTTTTATCGCTTTCGGCTCTCGCCGATTGCCGTTCCTCCTGTTGTATTCTGATTTCTGAAATATTATACGCTAAAACTTTTACTTTTATATCATATAATATAAAAAACAAAAATTTTAAAAATCTATTGACAACAGAAAACAAATATGATAAAATAAACTACGGTAATGGCCTGTTAGTCAAGCGGTCAAGACGTCGCCCTCTCTCTCCCCAGTCGCATAGTCGAAATACGCACAAAGCATAGCTTTGTTTCTATTTCTCCTTGCTTGGTGGGGTATCGCTTCGCGAAAACAGTCCATTGGACTATTTTCACTCGCTCACAGCGAAGGCAGAAAAACAAGTTGAATTTAAAATAAATATCCTTAAAAAAATAAATATCTTTATGGCCTGTTAGTCAAGCGGTCAAGACGTCGCCCTCTCTCTCCCCAGTCGCATAATCGAAATACGCACAAAGCATAGCTTTGTTTCTATTTCTCCTTGCTTGGTGGGGTATCGCTTCGCGAAAACAGTCCA
>JAZNJM010000024.1:0-21451 GCA_045578045.1 Eubacteriales bacterium
GGTTGGTAGTGAATGACAGTCCAGTGGACTGTCAGAGCCAACCCTGACCGAGTCCGCAGAGGAGAATTCGATTCCCCTACGGGTCACCAATGAAAACACGTTCTATTTATGGAGCGTGTTTTTTCTTTATATCGAAGATAAAAAGGGGAATCGAACGGGTTGGTAGTGAATGACAGTCCAGTGGACTGTCAGAGCCAACCCTGACCGAGTCCGCAGAGGAGAATTCGATTCCCCTACGGGTCACCAATAAAGACACGTTCCATTTTTGGAGCGTGTTTTTTCTTTATAATTGGTCTTGTTAAAGTAGAATAGCCCTCGTTTAAATGAAGAACGAGGGCTGATTATATACTGTTTTGTGTTTTTTGATTTTTCTATAAAGTTTTGGATTGATTTGTTTTTGTGTTTTATCAAAGGAGACCACACTCAAGAAACAGCTTTTCGGGTGAAATATTTTTTGTTGTTTGGTTACTCCACGGAAACGTTATCTGGCATATTGACGTTTTGAAGCTGACGGAGGGAAGCTTGTGAAATATACTGTTTCCAAAATGATTTTCAGGAAGTCCTATCACGAACATACCGTATGTTTTTGAAAGTTCTTTTTTTAGCTCATTTAGAAATATTTTATAATACGTTTCGTTATCATCACGGCTTACAAAAAAAGAAAGCATTGGAAATTCCAAGGGTTCATTTTCTTTTGGAAGTTTTATATATCCAAGCAATGATAAAAGCGGATTTGCCACTCTTATAAAATTCATTAGCTTTCTGTATTTTTTTACAACGTATTGTTTATATTCAACTTGATTCCAAAGGGCGGCGGTTGCAAGAATTTTATTATTATCCATAAGCAGATAAAAATCTGAATATTTAAGGTTATAAAAGTCATTAACAGATTCAAATACGGGGAAAAGGTCTTTTTTCTTTCCTTCCTCACTCAAAAAAGTTATTAATTCTTTTGTATCATCTTCTGTTGCTTTTCGGAAAACAAAAGAATGTTTTTGCGTTTTTATTTTTGCTTTTGGGTTTAAAATATACGTTGTATAATCTGAGACGTGTTTTATTAAAACGCATTTATTGTCTCTTTGAAACATTTTCAGGGCTTTTTCGTTATCTACAACAACAGAGCAATAATAAAAATCAACGTCATCTCTTTTAAGACTTCTTATAAGCTCTAAACCGAATCCAATAGAGCCTTCATAATTTGCGTCTTTTTTTAGTCCGCAAATATAAGCGGCTTTACACCGTTCACCGTTTATATAAACGTCTCTTACTAATTCTGCACAAGTTCCAATGGCTTTTCCTTCGGTTCTGGATATAAATACAAAAGCGTCTCCGTTCTCTTTCATATATGATTCATATGCATCAGGACGGCGTGTGTATATAAGTTCAATAGCTCCTTTTGCGGCTGAGCTTTCAAGAATTTTCAGTAGTTCTTTCCCGTCTTTTTTGTTGGCAATGAGTTTAGAACCATTCATTTTTTCTTTTCCTCTAAATTTTCGCCGATGGGGATTCCTGAGCGTTTATCCACTTCAAAATGGAATAGTATATTTATAAACCAATAGGCGAAATTAATCATAAACTTATGAGTTCGTTTGAACATTGTTCTTCCACGTTTAAAAATCGAACCAAATTTAAAAAACTTTCTCTTATACTCTTTACAATATGTTCTGAGAGATTCAGGAGTGAGCTGTTTAGGAGTGAACGTGATTGTACCAAATGTATATCCTTTTTGTAACCACCAGCTTTCAGAAATTAATCTGTTATCAGCCTTGAATGCTGCATACGTTTTTGTGTTTGGAAAAATTAAAAGGTGGTTAAAGGCAACAACAAAGAATTGATGTCTTTGACAAAAATCTAAAGTTGCCTTGAAAGTGTCTTCGTTATCAGAATCAAAACCAAACACAAAGCTGGCGTATATGCTGATACCCGCTTTGTGGATTCGCTGTATCAAAACATCTCGCTCTCCAAGACGTTCTGACCAGCCCTTATTCATCTGTTTCAAATTATCCGTTTCAATTGATTCGAAACCAATTAAGACCATCTCACAGCCGCTTTCTTTCATCAGCTTTAACGTTTCTTCATCTTTTGCAATATCAAGGGTAATTTGAGTTGTCCAGATTATATTTAGTTTTTTCAGCTCTGTAAAAAGCTCTTTTGCAAAATTTTTATCAGAAAAAATGCTATCGTCAACAAAAAAGAAAATTTTATGTTTACATTGCTTGATTTCTGCTATAATATCAGAAACCTCTCTATGAATATATCTTGAACGATAATAACCCGCAATAGAGCAAAATTCACAATTATGATAACATCCCCTTCCTGTTTCAACGAGAGAAACGGGAAGATATTTTTTCATTTTCTTTGCATAGATACTTCTGTCGGGCATTTTATACCTGATACATACTCCGCCATCGTATTGTTTTTTTAGGCTATTGTTTTCAAGGTCTGAAAGAACGGATGAAATAATTCCGTCTGCGTTACCAACCATAATGCTGTCGGCATATTCCGCCGCTTCATCTGGGCATAGTGTAACGTGATAACCACCCATTATTACTTTTTTGCCCCTTTTTCTAAACTCGGATGCAATGAAATAGGCTCTCTGAGCTGTATACGTTTCAACGGTTATAAAAACAACGTCTGTTTCGGTTTCGTAATTTATATTTTCGATTCTGTCATCAAAAAATTCTCTTTCATATTCGTCTTTAAGCATTGAGTTTAAAACCGCTATTGTAAGAGGCTCCATAAGCCAACTTTTCAGATATTTCTGTCCTGATTTTTTTCCTATTGCGGGAAGTATAAAGGTTATTTTCATTTTTTGTTCTCCACATCCTTTTCTTTACATCCAAACGTCATTCCTTGTTTCTCAAAAACTTCACGTCTGAAAACTGGATTATATATTATGTAAGTGAAAAATCTTATGGGGTTTCTCAAATTTGTTTTTGGCTCAAACAATCTATATAATACAGATTTAATACTGTTGAAATTTTTTCTACAGTAGTATGCTGTTTCCGTTAACTCAGGAGCAGTCATATTTTTAGGAACAAAGGCGGCATAGTTAAATCTATATTCTGGATGCAGCCACCATTTTCCATCGTAAAGCAAACGCCCCTCGGCTTCTAACTGATTGTAAAGAGCAGTGTTGGGATAGGGCATAAGAATATTGTAGGCCGAAAAGCAGAATTTGTTTTTCAAGGCAAATTCATACGTTGCTTTGATACTTTCAATAGTGTCGGTATCGTGTCCTACGGTGAAGGCTGCCCAAGTTTGAAGTCCGTATTTTCTGAGCTTTTTTATCGCTTCTTTGTATTGATCTTGAACAAATTTTTTGTTTACACCCTTGCCCATAGTATTTATGCTGTCGGGTCTTATGGATTCAAAGCCTATAACGTGGCCTAAGCAACCGCTTTTCACCATCAGCTTCATTAGTTCATCATCTTCCAGCATATCTATGCTTCCTTGGCTTACCCATTTAATTTTAAGGGGTATTAGTCTTTTAAACAGCTCTTTTGCCTTTTGCTTATCTCCTACGATATTGTCATCAACGAAAAAAATCAGCTTTCTGTTTTGACTTTGTATTTCTTTAATCACCTCATCAATATCACGGCAAAAATGCTTCTGTTTAAAATAAACGCTGGAGGCACAGTATTTGCAATTATAACGGCATCCGCGACTGAATTGCATAAGGGTTATTGGCATATATTTTTTATTTTTAAATATATCTCTCCGAGTAATAACTCCCTTTTGCGGAATGGTAACGGGAGCACAATGATATTCGTCTTTTAGAGTGCCTTTTCTGACATCTTCAATCATTTCTCCCCATTTGTCCTCAGCATCGCCTATCATAATACTGTCGCAATGCTCTTTTACCTCATTTGGAATGAGAGATACGTGCATACCTCCCATTATTACCTTTCTGCCGCGTTTTCTATATTCCTCGCTTATTTCATATGCACGTCTTGCGGTGAACGTTTCTACGGTGATAGCAACGAGGTCGGTATACTCATCATAAGGAATATTCTCTAATCTGTCGTCATACATCACCACATCTATATCAGACGGAGTCAGTGCGGCAAGTATTCCAAGTTGTAAAGGTTCCATACTTGCATTGTCAACGTAGAGACTATGTTCACGCCGTCCTATGTTTGGTTTTATCAATGTGATTTTCATTATATAACTCCCATATTGTTAATCGTTGTTTTGTTCTTCGCCAAGTATTTTGTCTTGCTTTCGGTGAATTTCTTTTCTTGAAATAAGGTTAAGAGCCAGAAACATAATAGCATTAAACGGAGATAAATGGATTTTGTTTCTGAAAAGGCGTTTGAATATATTTGTATAAGAATTAAAGCTGAATCTGGCGTTTTTGCATCCTTCGTATAAATCGTTTGGTGTCATATTCTCAGGATAAAACACCGTATCACCATATCTATACCCCGATTTCAGCCACCATTTTTCAAAGATGAGCTTGTTTTCTTTTTTTAATCTTTCGTAAAGGGCTGTGTTGGGAAAAGGAATAAGTGGATTAAAATTTGCAACTGCAAAATTATGTTTCATAGCAAATTCTAAAGTTTTGTCTATGGAATCGCGGGTATCGTTATCATACCCAAGAACAAAGGTTGCATATATCATAAGCCTGTGTCGATATATGTTTTTTATTGCTTTTTCGTATGTTTCAATGTTTAAATTGGCTCGTTTATTCATAAGTTTGAGATTGTAGGGATCGAGGGATTCAAAACCTATCAGAACAAGAATACAGCCGCTTTTTTTCATAGCGGTTAGAAGAACATCGTTCATTGCCACATCAATACTTATCTGACACGCCCATTTCTTTTTCAAAGGCTTTATAGCGTTAAATAATTCAATCGCTGAGGTTTCATTTAAAAAAATATTGTCATCAATGAAAAACAAAATTTTTTCTTTAATCCCTCTTATTTCTTCAACGATGGTTTGGATATTCTTCTGACGGACACCGCATTTATAAAACTGACTTACAGAGCAAAAATCACAATTAAATTTACACCCTCTTGAAAATTGAACAAGTCCTATGGGAACGTATTTTTTTCCACTGAATGCCTTGCTGTTAAAATCCAATCGTTCAAGAGGTTGTTTGTTTGAGGAAACGTATTTTCGCTTTTCAATTCCTTTTTTTAAGTCTGAAAGATATTCAATCCACGTATCCTCGGCATCTCCCACAAGAACAGTATCGCAATGCTCCAGAGCTTCATCGGGCAACGCCGTTGGGTGAAACCCTCCCATTACAATATGGTTTTTTGGAGTTTTATATTTTTTTGCGAGAGCATATGCGTGTTTTGCGGCAAAAGTTTCTACAGAAAGAGCTATTACATCAGAGTCAATAACGTCAGGTATGGTTTCGATTCTTTCGTCAAAATATTCTATTTCAACGTCTTTTGGAGTTATGGCGTTAAACACTGAAAATATAAGAGGCTTTAACGCATCGCTCCCTTTGCCTTCAAGCATACTCACTTTAATTAACGTAACTTTCATATTCGGTTTACCTCAAGGTGTTAAAAAATATTCGTTAATGAGAGAGGAAATTTATATGTTTATTGAGAGGATAACCCTATACGTATAAATAACTTAATCTGCTTTTAAGGGAATATTATCCTTATAAGTTCTCTATACGTTATACTTTCGGATCGGGAATATCTGAATTATCCGACATAACTTCTGCACCGAATATTTCAAACTCTTTTGCATATTTTCTATATCCTATATTAACGAGCATAAAAATGCTTTTGACTGTTTTGGGTTTTGTAAGGTCAAGGCGTTTCCAGATATTTTTCCACGAATAAGTTTCCTTCCACGCCCACGCAATACCCGCTTCAAGCTCTTCTTTTGTCATTTGTTTGGGCTTATATACACAATGCTCAACGTCATACATTGCAAAATCACGTTCAATAATGCGACCTTGAGCGTCAAGCTCACGGTAAAAGGGTGTCCCTGGGAAAGGGGTAATAATGGAAAAACGGGGTAAGTCAATTTTGGCTTCAAGGCAAAGCTCAACGGTTCGTTTGAACACATCGGGACCGTCTTCGTCTGAGCCAAAGGCAAAGCATCCCATAACCATAATACCTTTTCGATGGAGCTTGTCCATTAATGCTTTATACTCCTCTACGTGATTTACTCCTTTGTTTATTCCTTGCTGTGTTGCTTGGTTTACCGATTCAAAACCAATTAAAAGTCCTTTACACCCGCTTTTTTGAAATATGTCAAGAAGCTCGTCATTGTGTCCTATGGCAGTTGTTGTAAGCCCCATCCACCATTTTTTCAGTGGAATCATAGCAGTGAACAGCTTTTTTGCATAAGAAACGTTTGCAATTAAATTAACGTCAGGAAAAATTACTTCTTTTCCCTTGAAGGTCTTAATTTCTTCCATAACGTCCTCAACGGGACGAGTTATGACTTTTTGACCGAAAGCCGCGGGATATGCACAAAACGTACAAGAATGATTACAACCACGCACAGCTTCAACCGTATTGAGAGTAATATATTTTTTCTTGTTCAAAAGGTCTTTTCTTGGTAATGGTCTGTTTTCTATATTACAACATCCTCCACCGTGATAGCGTGGCTTCAAACACCCATTTTGTATATCAATCAATGCCTGCGGAAAAGTCTTTTCTCCAAGACCTGTCAACACAGCATCAGCGTGTTTTGCGGCTTCATCAGGGCAGAGAGAGGGATGAACACCCCCAATAAGAACGATTTTTCCAATGCTTCTGAAATAATCTGCATATCGATAGCATCTTGAAGACGTTCCCGTAATGCAAGTTATGGCAATAATATCTGCATCTGTATCAAGAGGAATAGCTTCTGCTGTTTCATCGTATATTACTACCTCAGCATCAAGCTCTTTTGGTACAAGGGCGGCAAGAAGTGCAAGTGTTATGGGGGCATAATGAAGCCCTTTATGAAACATTCCGTTATATCTGTGCATCGCACCGGCGGGTGAGATTAATGCAATTTTCATATGTAATTCCTTTCTCTTTTTAAGAAATTGGGATGAATGAGGAGATTGCCATAAGGACAATGGCTATAGCAACGGTTGTTAGCATTATTTTATTTCCTGATAATTTGCCAAGCAAAAGTTTTTCTTTTGGCTTTTTTACTGCGTTATAATATGCGGGAAGAACGACTATAACGAGAATGATTGATAATGCACCAGCACCTATCTGAACGTAGTCAAGCACTCCGAGGGGAAGAACTACAGCAATTATCAACGCTGGAACGGTTGCGATAAACCACGAGATTCTTGAAGAAATTCCGAATTGTCCGCCAATAACGTCTGAAAAAGCGAAACCGCTTGACCAAAACGAAGTGAACATTGCAAAAAGAACGAGAATTGAACAGAGTACCTTTACAGATGGAATACCAATGCTTTCTGCAAGACCAACCGTTGCAATTTCTGTAACCGTGTTTGATCCTATAATAACTGCAATTGTAAATGAAACAGTTATAAGAGCGTTGAGAGAAAGACCTCCAATAACGGCTGTTGCGGTTTTTTCTTTCTTTTCAATATGGTTGCAGACTTGAATGATGGAGAAAATAGCGGAAAAAGCAAACATAAATAAACCATATACAGCAAATATAATACTCGGTTTTCCAAAAGAAAAGTTCAAAGAGCCTTTTACTTTAAGGAATGATAATGCCATCAGCACTATAACTGCACACCCAATTAGAATCATAGAGAGCTTTTCTCCAACGCCCATTCCTTTAACACCGAAAATAATAACAACAGAAGCTAAAATGTAGAAAAGAATTTTTGTAACTGTAGGGTTTATCTCTAAAAGTTCGGTCAGCACGTTCCCAGCACAAAGTATATATACAACAAGATTTTCAAGCAAAAGCAAAACTAGAAGAACAAGAAAAGCAATGTTGAGAGCTTTTTTACCTTTTTTATCAAACAAATGTTCATTAAGAATTGCGAGTAAATCTTCGGGACTTTTTGAATTGCGTGTTAAATCGGCAATAATCAGATACATAAATCCACTAACGGCGTAGGCAAACAAGAGAGCTATAATCGTACCAAACACGCCTATTTTGTTTATAGCGTACGGAATAGTCAGAATACCTGTTCCGATTCCCGCCCCCGCTACAAGCATAAGGGATTCTATAAAGGTTAATTTTTTTGTTTTCATATGTAAAAACCTCAAATAGTATATAGTTGTTTTAGTATTCGTTCAATTATACCACATATTTTTGAGCTTGTCTATACAAAAAAAACGTGATTAACTTGAATACACAAACAAATACATAATTTTAGAGCTTGAATGTACCCCACAACACGCAATTACAAAGCTGAATAGAGGTTGTACGTCCTTTTTATAATAAATATTCCAAAAAAGAAAAAGCCACAAGTAGAGAACGTAAAGTCTATACTATGGCTTTTTTAACTTGTTGTAAATCAGTTTTTTTATTAAAGATTTACGTTATTACATATTTTTGAGAAGATTTTTCAAGAAAGAGGAATAGTCTTCGCACATTTTATGGGCTGTTTCTTTATTTTCGTGCGAGGCAAGAATATAGATTTTAATTTTCGGCTCTGTTCCTGATGGACGAATTAAAGCAGAAGTACCGTCTTCAAGAGTGAATTTAAGCATATCGGCAGTGGGGAGGGCTTTATCTTCTGTTTCTTCGTTTGATTCAAGATTAAGAGATATTTGAGATTTATAATCCATAAGAGCTGTTGCAGAAACATCACAAATTGATTTTGGAGGATTGTTTCTAAGTGTAGCCATAATTTCTCTCATCTTCTTCATAGGATCAATTCCACCAATGGAAACGCTTACGGTTTTTTCCTCATAGAATCCGTGTTCACGGTAAAGACCTTGAAGAACGTCCCAGAGGGTGAGTCCTTTTTCCTTGTAGAATGAAGCCATTTCAGCAATTAACATTGTTGCTCCAACAGCATCTTTGTCGCGTGAATATGCTCCTGAGAGGAATCCGAAGCTCTCTTCATATCCGAAAATGAAGGTGTGTTCGCCTGATGCTAAAAATTCCTTGATTTTTTCACCAATGTATTTGAAGCCGGTGAGAACGCACATAGGTTTAACGCCTTGAGATTTGCATATTGCATCAAAAAGCGGACTTGAAACAACAGAACGAATTGCACAAGCGTTTTCTTTAAGAGTTCCCGCTTCAATATGTCCTTTAATTATGTAGTCAACGAGCAATGCACCGATCTGGTTACCTGTGAGGGTGATATATTCACCATCGGCAGATTTGATCGTAACGCCCGTTCTGTCTGCATCGGGGTCTGTTGCAACTATAAGCTCACAAACGCCTCCCGTTTCGGCATCCAGCTTTTTCGCTTCATTGAAGCATTCAGGGTTTTCAGGGTTGGGAGACGCAACCGTTGGGAAGTTTCCGTCTGGTATGCGCTGACTTTCAACAACCTTGAGGTTTGTTATTCCACATTGCTCTAAAAGAGAAGGAACGAGTTTCGTTCCCGTTCCGTGAACGGGGGTATATATCATATTGAGGGAGTTACCGTATTTTTTTGTTGCTTCGGGAGAAATTCTACATTTCATAATTTCAGAAAGAAATCTTTTATCCGTTTCTTCCCCGATTATTTTAATAAGACCTTTTTCAACGCCTTCTTCAAAACTGATTCTTTTAACGTCTTCAAAAATATCGAGCTTTGCCGCTGTTTCGCTTACTGTTGAAGCGTGGGCGGGAGGGAGCTGTGCACCGTCTTCCCAATAAACCTTATATCCATTGTATTCCTTTGTATTGTGGGAGGCGGTTATGTTTATTCCTGAAATACATCCATATTCAAGAATTGCAAAAGAAAGCTCAGGAGTTGGGCGGAGAGCATCAAAAATATAAACTTTAATATCTGATGCGGCTAAAACCTCTGCGGCAATTTTTGCATAAAGCTCTGAATTGTTTCTGCTGTCATATGCAATTGCAACGCCTCTGCTTTCTGCTTTTTGTTCTTTTACCAAAAGAGCCAACGCCTGAGTGGTCTGCCCTACGGTATAAACGTTCATTCCCGAAATGCCTTCTCGCATTACGCTTCTGAGACCTGCTGTTCCAAATTCCATTGGAGAAGAAAATCTTAAAGCTATTTCTTCTTCGTTTCCTTTAATTTTATTTAAAGCCTCTTTTGTTTCATTATCAACCTTTGAGGAATATAACCATTTTTCGTATTGTTTAATTGCTTCTTTCATTTTCAGCTTTCCTTGTTTTTCATAGTATTTTATTATAATGAATTCTTATGTTTGTAAAGATTTTTTATTATTTTTTTAATATAATAAAAATCCCCGAATAGCTTTTAGCTTATTCGGGTTTCGTTTTATATAACCAATCTATTGGGGTTATTGTTTTCAATTTTGCCTACTTGTCTTTTAAAGCATACATTTTTCGACAATGCGGACAAGGACCTTCGAGTTAAAACTCGGTATGCTGTTTATTCAAACGTCCCTTAAAGCGTGAGTTTATCTGAATTGTTAAAAAAATGCACAACAGAAACTACATCTTAACAAAAGAATGTATTTTTTTGTTTTTCCTTAATCTTTATAAATATATTAATCCCACCAGTTTGAATCTGGTTCTCCGCCGTTGTCGCCATCTAAACCAGATTCAAAGCTACCCCAGGTTATTTCGTTTTCAAACATAAATTTGACAACGGAAACTTCGGGCTTTTCATATTTCATTCTTTCTTGATTGTCGGAAGGTGTTTCTGCATTACAAACTGTTACGGAAAGGGCGGTAGACATATTTTTGTTATTATTCATCATCTAACAGTTTTCCTCCTTTTGTAGATATACATAGCAACATATAAATCGTTTTGTGGGGCTAAGTTTTTAAGTTTATTTTTGAGTCTTTTTAAATCTATTTTTAAAAATCTATTTGATAAACTAATTAGCAAAAGCAATCTGAAATATCGGAATTAATTCACGCTACTTTTCAGAATTAATTTAGACTATCTTAGCCAATTAGAATAAACCGAAACTCGTCCATATAATTACAAATTAAAATTAACGAAGTAATTTTACCAAAAAAAAAGATAATTGTCAATAGTTTTTTCAAAAATAAATGTAATTAATTTGCATAATTATTGTTAAATCATAAAGTGAGTCGTTGGCACTATTCACCATAAAGGATTGGGCTTTTAAAAAAGAGTGTGCTTTTATGTATGCCGTCTTTTCTTAGTATGACGGCGGTATATATTTTCCAAAACTACATATCCAGCTTGTTTTCGATTTTGCTTTCCATACCTTTTAATGCGTTTTTGGCTTTTTTCTTTATTACATAACAAAAATCAGTTTTTTCTTCAAGCATACATATAGCCGCAGAAGCAGAAACAAGAGAAATTAAAGCTCCTGCAAGTGTTACAGCGAATACGATGCATTTCTTTGTGCATTTCATTATATTTTAATCTCCGTTTTGTATATTTTGGTTTGCTTTAATAGTTTTTCCAAAATAAAAAAACGTATTCATTTTTTGTTATAAAAACAGACAAGGGAATAAAAAGATAAAAAAGCAGAGATTTTTTTCTGCTTTTTTACTGTTTTTTTATCCAATTTTCAGTTGAATCGTTTTTTAAGGAGAGAGCTTCTTGTTCGGCCGTTGAAAAAGAGTAGCTTTTTCCGTTTACTATCCAACCGTTTTTATCCTCAAACGTTGCTTTTGTTAAAGAATTGCATTTTGAAAACGCCATTCGTCCTATAAAGGAGGTTGATTTCGGAATTGTTATTTCTTCAAGAGATACACAACCGTGAAACGCATTTTCATCTATTAATTCAAGAGATTGAGGCAAAATCACTTTTTTTAATGAAACGCAGCCTTCAAAGGAAAATGCACCAATTTCCGTTACGCCTTCGGGAATTATTACTTCTTCAAGCTCTGAGCAATCGCAAAATTTTTCAGATGGAACTTTCTTTAATCCTTTAGGAAGAGTTATTTTGTAGAGCCCGAGGGAAACGGCTTCTTTATATTTTCCGTCTATAACTTTTTTATATGCTTCAAGAAGCGGAATTTCTGTTTCCATGGCTTCGCATAAGTTGAAAACTTTTTCGTATTCTCCTTTTTCTGCAAGTTCATTTGATAAAAGCTCAACACTGTTTTTCATTTTCAACGCTTTTTCATCTTCGCCAAGCTCTTTGAAAATAAGATATGCGTTGACATAGTCTCCGTTGTCATAAAGGTTTTGACCGTGTTGAAGGTCATTATTTTTTTTAACTTTTTTTGAGATAAAAAACGCTGAACAAGAAATTGAAACAACGAAAATAAGGGAAAAGGATACTATTATATTCAGCTTTTTCTTTTTTCCTTTTTTTATGCTTTGGCGAACGTTTTGCACAAGTTGTTCTTGCTCTTTTTCCAACTTTTGTTGTTTTTCAATTATCTTTTTTTCTTCTTCTTTCAGCTTTGAAAGCCTTTCTTCTTCATTTTTTTTAAGCTCGGCTTCTTTGACTTTATTTTTTGCTTCAAGCTCTTTTCTTTTATTGGCGGCGGAAACACAATGTTCAAGAGCAGAAATTATATCTTTTCCACCATATAAAATTGCATTTTTGAAATTTTCGCTTTTGTTAAAAGACTCGTTGACTTCTTCAAGGTCGGAAATCTTTTTAAGACCGTATTCTGCAAGAAGTTTTCCAACGTATGCGTTTGCGTTTTTCTTGTCTTTTTTCAAAACACCTTCAAAAATCTGAGTAGCTTTTGAAAAATCTTCATTTTGAAGGGCATCATATCCTTGTTTCAGCCCTGAGATTATTTCTGTTATCATTTATGATTTTTTCCTTGGATTTTTAGTTGTGTTTATGGGCACACTTTCCCGAAAAGCCTTCAACACGTCTTTCAACAAAGGTTTCAAGATTATTGAAAATCAAGTCTTTAAGCCGTTTGTCGTTTCCGTCTGAAACAAAAGAATTATGTGGAGAAACAGAAACGTTAGGAAGCTCCCAAAGGGGAGAATCCTCTGAAAGCGGTTCATTTTCAAAAACGTCTAAAGCGGCGTATATTCTACCCAATTTTAATAATTCAATCAGAGCTTTTTCATCAATAAGCCCGCCACGTGCAATATTAATAAGAAGGCTTCCTTCTTTCATAGAATTAAGTTCGGTTTTCCCAATAATTCCTTTTGTTATACTTGTAAGAGGCAAAGTGAGGATAATGATATCTGCATTTTTTAATGCTTCTTTGAGCTTTAATACTTCAAAATATTCAGAAACATACGGAGATTCAACGGGAAATATATCAACAGCAGAAACGTTACAGCCAAAAGCAGAAAAACGTTTTCCACATTCTGTTCCGATGCTTCCAAAACCAACAATACAAACGTTTTTACCGTTTAATTCCCCAAGGCTTCGGCTTTTTTTCCATTCTTTTGTTTTTTGGTTTTCGGCAAAGAATAAAGTTTCCTTATAAAAGTCAAGTGCTTTACATACAGCCCATTCTGCCATAGGTATACTATATACGCCTCTTGCTGTATGAAGCGTTATTCCTTCTTTTGTGATTTTATCCATTGGAATTCTGTCTGTTCCCGCACTTGTCAGTTGAATAAATTCAAGGCTCTTGAACCTTTCGATATCGTTATTAACAAAAAGGGAATTGCATATAACCGCTTCAAAGCCACTTAAATCCATCTCGGTTTTGTATCTTTCGTCCTGTAAAAAGGTAACGTTTCCACAAATTGAGCGAAGTCGGTTCAATTCTTCATCGGTGAGCTTTAAAGCTCCTGTAACAAGAAGATTCATTTTTATACCTGCGCTTTCCCCGAAAGAAATTCTTTTGCGGCAGCGGCGGCAATTCTTGCGGTTGCATCAATACCCGCTTCACTGTTTAACATAAGGTCGTAATTCTTGTAATTGCCCCATTTCATATGAGTATTAAACTGATAATAGTCTGCTCTTTCTCTGTCTTTTCTCGTTATATATCGTTCAACGTTCTTTTCCGTACAGCCATAATGCTCTACAACACGCTCCATTCGATGAGCAAAAGGGGCGTATATGAAAATATTAAAGCAGTTTTCAAAGTCTTTGAGAATATAATCTGCACATCTTCCAACGATTATACAGCTTTCTGTTTTGGAGAGCTTTTTTATTATGTTGGATTGGGCTATATAAACCATATCAGAAATAGGAAGGGTTTGAGCGGACATCTGCAAAGAATATAAAAAGCTACTTGTTCTTTTCTGCTCGTGCATTTTAATAATATCTTCTGAAAGACCGCTGTCTTTTGCGGCAAGTGTTATCATTTCTTTGTCGTAGCAGGGAATGCCTAAAAGCTCAGATAGCTTTCTTGCTACCATATGCCCCCCCGAACCGTGTTCTCTTCCAATAGTGATTACATAGTTATTCATAAAATATACCTCCCTTATTCTGATTTTGGACGTTTATTTTTAAAATTTGCTTTTTTTCATTATATCATTTCCAAAAGTAAAATTCAAGAGTTATATTTGGTTTATTTTTTGTTTTTCTTTCTTTAGAAAAAAGAAAATTTGAGAGCCTGAATATCTCTGTATATGCGTTTGGAAAATTATTTAAAAAGAGAAACTATAAGGGATTGAGCGAGACAATCGAGAGCGTTTTTATTAAGAGCGGGTGAATATATTCCTTCAAGCAAAGAATGATACCCCATAGCTTCTCCAAGAAATTCTTTTGCTTCTGCCAAAACGTATTTTTCCGTTTTTGAAATGAAGTTTAATTTTTCTTTGTTTTCTTTTAAAGTGTATTCAAGAGAAAAACGGTTTCTGTGAATGAGTTCGAGATTTTCTTTTATTTCGGAAGTTTGCTCGAAAAAACGTGAATCGGCGAAAAGTCTTTTTGTTTCGGGAAAATAAACGGCACAAATTTGAGACGGCTCTAAGGGAGAGGGAGAATATATAACGTTTATTTTATATTCTTCGCAAAGGAGCTTTAAAGTTCCAAGAATGAAAGGCGCAAAGTATTCGTCTATTTTATATGTTTTTTTAGGTTCAAGAGAATCAAAAAGGGTTGATATTCCGTTTTTGTTAAAAGAAACGAGGCTTCTTTTTGTTATTTTTGCATCACTTGTTGATTCAACGTTTTTTGCTTCTCCCGATATAATATTTCGGGAAAAATCAAAACCTTTTTTTGAATCATAGCATCTTTCTAAAATGCTCATTTTTAATGATTCAAGGGAAGAAAACGATTTCAGAAGCAGTTCTGTTTCTTTGAAAAGAGATTTCTTTTTATCAGAATAATAAATTATGTTTTCTTTTTGCTTTTCTATTTTTGCAGAATCTATATAATCTGCGGTGTTTACTATTGTTTCTCTTGCTAATGGATATGAAGGCTCTAATACGTGGGGAGCAGTTCCGTCAACAATAGCAAAAGACAAAGAAGGAATAACAACTCCGTCAAGGGAGTTTGTATCGGAAGAACAATAAATTCTCTCAACCTTTTCTCCTGAGTCTTCGGCGGCTGAGGCGATTTTTTTCATCAATGTTGATTTTCCCGAACCCGCGGTTCCTTTGATTATATATAGCTTTTTAATTGTCTCTAAAGCGTCAGTGAGATAGTTTGTGAACCCTTTCCCAGAAAACGAACCCGCAAAATATTTTGGAACGTTAACTGTTGTTTTGTTGTTTTCTGAAAAATTGGTTTTTCTGCTTTTTTTCATTGAATTACCCCCAAAAATGAAAATTTGTCAAAAATGTTTAAAATAAATTCTCAGTATATAGAAAATATGTTGATTTTTTTATGTTGATTTTTTTGGTAAAAAGGGATATAATTAACAAATGTGGGATAGTTTCCTTTTTTATGATATGCAAAGGAGCTGTTTCGTGTCATTATAATATCAATTTAGGAGACAGTATTATATGAAACTACTCGTTATGGCGGGCGGAAAGGGAAAACGTCTTAACAGCGAAAAGACAGGTATTCCAAAGGCAATGAGAGAAGCGTGTGGAAAGCCCTTGCTTCATTACATTTTGAAGAATACCGATTTTATCCCAGAAACAGATAAAATACTTATCGTTGGATTTAAAAAAGAAGTTATTCTTGAAGCGTATCCTCAACTTGCATACGTTTTTCAAGCGGAACAAAAAGGAACGGGACACGCAGTTATGTGTGCTTCTGATGCTTTGAAGGATTATGAAGGCGATGTTATGGTTGTAAACGGAGATATGCCCCTCGTTAAAAAAGAAACGTTGGAAAAACTCGCTGAATATCATAAAGCAAACAAAAACGATTGCACAATTCTTACCTGCGTTCAGGAAGAAGGGGAGATTATGCCCTATGGAAGAATTGTAAGGGATGAAAACGGAACGTTTCTTTGCGTTACGGAACAAAAAGACGCAACGGAAGAAGAACGTCTTATAAGAGAGCTTAACGTTGGAATGTATGTTTTTGACAGTAAAAAACTTTTTGATGCTCTCAAAAGAGTTTCTGCAAGTAGAGCAACGGGGGAATATTATATTACAGACGTTCCCCATATTATGAAAAAAATGAATCTTAAGGTGGATGCGTTCAGTTATGGTCATATTAATGAATTTATGGGCGTGAACACAGAAGAAGATTTGAAAATCGTTGAAGAGTTAATTGAAAAATAAATTAAATTCAGGTTGAAAGTCAAGGAGAAATATAGTTTTGATAAGAGAAGATTTGCGTAACATAGCTATTATTGCCCACGTTGACCACGGTAAAACAACTCTTGTTGACGAAATGCTGAAATTCAGCGGAACTTTCCGCGATAACAGCGCCGTAGAAGAAAGAGTTATGGACTCCAACGACCTTGAAAAAGAAAGAGGTATAACTATTCTTGCAAAAAATACCTCTGCTTACTATAAGGACGTTAAGGTTAATATTGTTGATACCCCGGGACACGCTGATTTCGGCGGAGAGGTTGAACGTATTCTTAAAATGGTAAACGGAGTTTTACTTTTGGTTGATGCGGCGGAAGGTCCTATGCCTCAGACACGTTTCGTTCTTCAAAAGGCAATTGAATTAGGACACAAAATAATTGTTGTTATCAACAAGATAGATAAACCCGATGCACGAGTTTATGAAGTAAGCGATGAGGTTTTAGAACTTCTTATGGACCTTGAAGCCTCAAACGAACAGTTAGACAGCCCCGTTGTTTTCTGTTCCGGAAGAAACGGAACAGCTTCTTTCTCTCCCGACCATCAAGGAACAGATCTTGCTCCATTATTTGAAAAAATTTTAGAGCATATTCCGGGTCCCGAAGGAGATGAAAACGGTGAAGCACAAATGCTTGTTTCTGCTGTTGATTATAGCGATTACGTTGGTAAAATTGCAATAGGAAGAATTGAAAGAGGTTCTTTTAAGGTTAAACAAGATATTTTGGTTTGCGATGTTGACGGAAACAGCTCAAAGGGTAAAATTACCGCAATGTATGCAATTTCAGGTCTTTCAAGAAATCCAATAGAAACCGCTTCTGTTGGAGATATCGTTTGTATCTCAGGGGCTGAAGACGTAACAATCGGTAAAACTCTTTGTTCTGTTGAAGGCGGAGCTGATCCTATTCCATTCGTTAAAATTGGTGAGCCTACAATGGAAATGACCTTCTCCGTTAATAACGGTCCTTTTGCGGGAAAAGAGGGCAAATACGTAACTTCACGTCATATAAGAGATTATCTCTTTAAGGAAGCTATGAAGGATATGTCTTTAAAGGTTGAAGAAACAGACTCAACAGACTCTTTCAACGTTAGAGGCAGAGGAGAAATGCACCTTTCTATCCTTATGGAAAATATGCGTAGAGCGGGATATGAATTTTTGGTAAGCACTCCTCGTATTATTTATAAAACCATAGACGGTGTTCTTTGTGAACCTATTGACAGAGCTGTTTTTGACGTTCCAAACGAATTTGTTGGCGTTGTTATGGAAAAAATGGGATACAGAAAAGGTATTCTTACAGATATGGGACCAAAAGGCGAATCTCGTTCACAGCTTGAATTTCTCGTTCCAACCCGTGGACTTTTCGGTTATAAAACCGAATTTTTGACGGATACAAAGGGAGAGGGAATTATGAGCTCCGTTTTCGAAAAATACGATGCAGAACGCGGTGAGGTTACAAAGCGTTTTACAGGTTCTCTTATTTCATATGAAGACGGTGAAGCAACTTCATACGGTATTTTTAACGCTCAGGACAGAGGTATTATGTTCGTTGACCCTGCTGATAAGGTTTATATGGGTATGCTTGTTGGACTTTCTCCAAAAGGAACGGATATTGTTGTTAACGTTTGCAAGAAAAAGCATTTGACAGCTATTCGTTCAACGGGTGCAGACGAAGCTCTTCGCCTTGTTCCTCCTAAGAAAATGACTCTTGAAGAGGCTATGGAGTTTATTGCAGACGATGAGCTTATCGAGGTTACTCCAAAAAGTATTCGTATGAGAAAACGTATTCTTGATAACGCAACTCGTATGAAGGTTAATGCAAAATTGTCTAAAGATAAATAACTTCTTTTCTTCTTTGAAAAGAAGAAAAGAAGCAAAAGAAGAAACTAACGTTTTTATAACTGGTTGCATTTTAAGACGTTTTGCTGGTCGAACAAAAAAGAAGCAAAAGAAGAAACTAATGCTTTTTTAATTGGTTGCATTTTAAGACGTTTTGTCGGTCGAACAAAAAAGAATCAAAAAAAGAAACTAATGCTTTTTTAATTGGTTGCATTTTAAGACGTTTTGCTAGTCGAACAAGAAAAGAAGCAAAAGAAAAAACTAATGCTTTTGTAACGACTTTATTTCAAGATATTTCGCTTTGAAAAAAAGCAAAAGAAAAAGCTAATTCTTCGGTATAACTATATTTTAAAAAGGTCAAATAAAAAAATAATGCAGATGTATCGTTTCGGTGCATCTGCATTTTCGCTTGTATGAAACGAAAAAAATATTGTTTTGGCAAGTTTTTCTCTGTTTGAAGAAAAAACTTTCTAATATAAAAACTTTTTCCTTTTTTAATAAAAAACTTTTTGATTTTTAGCCGTTCTACTGAAAACTTTTATCAAAAACAAAAAAGTTATCAGTATAGTGAAAACTTTTATTGACAAATGAAAAAGTTTTCATTATAATATAGAAAAAAGGGGGTAAAACAAATGATTACGAGAGAGCATTATATAAAAAAAGTCCGTGATTTTTATGATGACGATTTAATTAAAATAATAACGGGTATAAGGCGTTGCGGAAAGTCGGTTATTCTTGAACAGATAATGAAAGAAATAAAAGAAAAAACTGACAATATAATTTACCTTAATTTTGAAGATAAAAGAACAGCTTCTCATATAAAAAATGGAGATGATTTAATTGAATACGTTGAAGAAAATAAAAAAGCGGGAAAATGTTATTTGTTTTTTGACGAAATTCAAGTTATTGATAATTGGCAGGATGCTTGTAAGACCTTACGTTTGTATGATTATTCGTTGTTTATAACCGGCTCCAACTCGAAATTGTTATCAGGAGAATTTACGAAAGAATTAAGTGGGAGATACGTTTCTTTTAGAATAAGACCTTTCGTATATAAAGAAATTGTTGAATATGCCGCCGAGCTTAAAAAGGAAGTTTCCATAATTGATTATCTTATATGGGGCGGTTTTCCAAAAAGATTTGAATTTAATACTGTGGAAACTCAAAGGGTATATCTGAACGACTTGGACGATACGATTATAATAAACGATTTAATACATCGATATAAAATCAGAAAGCCTGAATTGTTCAAAGGGCTTACTAATTTTATACTTCGTTCTAACGGAAGAATATTTTCCGCAAAGTCTATAAACGATTATTTGAAAAAAGAACGTCTTTCCTGCTCTGTGAACACCGTTATGAAATATCTCGGTTATCTGAAAGAAGCGTATATAATTGAATCGGTTAAGCAATATTCAACGAAAACCAAAAGCGAATTGAACTTTTTCGAAAAGGTATACAATGGGGACGTGTGTTTTAATTCCATACGTTGTTCGGGGAATCGCTTTGATATATCACACAATCTTGAAAATATAGTTTATAATGAATTGAACTATATGGGATATGAACTTTGCGTTTATAACAACAACGGAAAAGAAATTGACTTTTTAGCTCAAAAGGAAAATAAAAAATATTTTATTCAGGTTGCATACAGTCTTGCAGAAGATAAAGCGTATAATCGTGAATTTGATGCATTTAAAAATATAGATAATTTGTCGCAAAAAATCATTATTTCAAATGATGAAATTGATTATTCAACAAGTACGGTAAAACATATAAAGCTGAAAGACTTTTTGCTTCTGGAAAATCTTGAATAAAAATTCGAGTGGCTGTTGCAACTGCGATTTTTTTCGCATTCGCAACAGCCACTCCTACTCGAGTGAGTTTTACTATTATTGTTTTCTATTTTATGCTGTCTTTGAATAGAATTGTTTTTTTTCGAAAAGTGTTGTTGTCAAGTGTTTATTTTTGGATTATTTGTTCTTTCAAGTAAATAATCTATTGAAACGTTAAAATAATCAGCTATTTTTATTAGCTCATTTATGCCAGGTTCTCTTTCTCCTGTTTCGTATCGGCTTATTGTGTTTTGAGTAGTGTTTAAATCTAATGCTAATTTTAATTGCGAAATTCCTTTTGCTTTTCTGAGTTCCTTTAGTCTCATAAAAATTCCTCCTTGACATTATTATCGATTGGGCATTTATTTAGAGTAGAATGAAAAAAATGAGTATAATGATTCTTCTATTAGTGTTGAAAAAATAAAAGATTTTTTTGTTTTGGGAAGCTTAGAAGTATAATAAGTAGCTTTTGGGTGTGATTTGAAAAGTGAGTTTTACGAGATATTTAATTAATTATACTTTTTACTTTTTTTGAAACTCCCGCCCTCTTACGAGAAAATCAATTGATACGTTGAAATAATCCGACAAAATAATAAGCATTTGTAAGTCTGGGTTTCGTTTTCCGTTTTCGTAGTAAGATAAAGCCTCGCGGCTTATGCTTAAATCAAGCGCAACCTTTAGTTGAGTTAATTTCCTCTTTTTTCTAATAATTTTTAAGCCTATAAGTCCGTTTCTGTTTTCCATTTTGTTGTCCTTTCGTTTCTTCCTATGAAAAAAAACTCTTGACAATATTGTAACAAGATGTTACAATATTAATGTAACAGTTTGTTACCGATAGGGAATTTGAACATTGTTATATAGCGAAAAACAGTTGTTGATATTAATTTTTTTCTATATGTTAAT
Organism: Eubacteriales bacterium; assembly: GCA_045578045.1. Lineage (GTDB taxonomy): Bacteria > Bacillota > Clostridia > Oscillospirales > CAG-382 > SIG653. The sequence goes on from JAZNJM010000024.1 coordinate 21,137, forward strand.
GTTTAGTAATGTGAGGTAAAACTTGAAAACTGTAGGTTTAATTATAATTGTAATATGCTGTATTTTATGCTATAAATTGCCCATTTCATATAATGAGAAAATGAAAAAGAAATATAAAAAAGGATGTATTAATTGGTTTATGTCTGTAATAACAGCTATTTTGGCTGTTATTGCGCTTTTGTATGACGGGCATATCAATGCTCTGTGGTGAAAGTCCACCGAGGCGTAGTTACCAACGAACTCAAAAGCGACTTGCAAGTTTCACATCGTGAGGTGTGGGAGAGAAGAAGCAATAGCGAAATCGTAGCCTGACGA
>JAZNJM010000025.1:0-22287 GCA_045578045.1 Eubacteriales bacterium
TGGGGATATCATAGCGGAATGTCTGAGCCACTGGTTGGTAAAATCCTTTCAAAATACCCCAGAGAGAGCTTTTATATTGCAACTAAGTTTCCAGGGTATGATTTAGGCAATATGGGAAAAGCGGAAGAAATATTCAACAAACAGCATGAAGGTGTTGAGACGGATTACGTTGATTTTTACCTTATTCATAGCGTTTCAGAAACAAATTATCCTCATTATCTCAATGATGAAAAGTATGGAGATTTTTCCTATTTTGTGAAACAAAAAGAGCTTGGAAGAATAAAACATATTGGTTTTTCCATACACGCAAGTTTTGATATTTTAAAAGGCTTTATTGAGGCGTATGGAGAGCATATTGATTTTGTTCAGATTCAGCTCAATTATATCGATTGGAATTATCAGGATGCAAAAGCTAAGGTTGAATTTTTGAACAGCAAAAATATTCCAATATGGGTTATGGAGCCTGTTCGCGGAGGCAAACTTGCAAATATTGATGAGAAGTATATAAACAAACTTTCCTCCATAAGAAAAGATGAAACCGCGCCTTCTTGGGCGTTCAGATATTTACAATCAATTAAAGGCGTTACGGTTGTTCTTTCGGGAATGTCTTCAAAAGAACAGCTTTTGGAAAATATAAAGACATTTTCTGAGGAAAAGCCTTTATCTGAGGGGGAATTTAAAATTTTAACGTCTATTGGCGATGATATGGTTGGAAAAAAATCACTTCCTTGCACAGCTTGTAATTATTGTACGTCATATTGTCCCTCTGAAATTAAAATTCCATACTTTATCAAGCTGTATAATGAGCGTTCTGAGGATAATATAATTCCATCTTCTGCCCTTTCTCAGATTGATGAAAGAAATCTCCCCTCTGCTTGTATAGGGTGCAAGGCGTGTGAAGGCGTTTGTCCGCAACAAATTGAAATTTCTGAATTGATGAAAGAGTTATCAGGGATTCTCGAAAAATAGTAAATTAAGTCGTTTTCTCTTTTAAATTTGTTTATTATAGTTTTCCTCCTGCATAAAGCGGGAGGATTTTTCGTTAAATGATATAAAATGTTTCTTAAAGCGTTGACAAAAAAAACATATCGTGATAAAATGACCTTGTGTTTTGCGAAAAAAATATTGGATAATCCCCTTGGATTCTGGGATTATTTATAAAAATAAAAGGAATTATTATATGAAAATACTTGTAACGGGTGCTTCTGGCTTTGCGGGGAAAAATCTTGTTGCCGCTTTGAAAAATATAAAAGACGGAAAAGACAAAACAAGGCCTGAGCTTAATATTGAAGAAATATATCAATATGACGTTGATTCAACGGAAAAAGAACTTATTGATGCTTGTGAAAACGCAGACTTTGTTTTCAATTTTGCGGGAGTTAACCGTCCTCAGAATACAGAGGAGTTTATGAAAGGAAATTTTGGCTTTTCAAGTATATTGCTTGAGACGTTAAAGGCTAAAAACAACATTTGCCCCGTTGTTCTTTCAAGCTCAATACAGGCAACTCTCGTTGGAAGATATGCAGACGGAGAATACGGAAAAAGCAAAAAAGCGGGGGAGGACTTGTTTTTTGAATATGGCGAAGAAACGGGAGCAAAGGTTCTTGTTTATCGATTCCCCAATCTTTTTGGAAAATGGTGCAGACCAAACTATAACAGTGCGGTCGCAACCTTTTGTAACAATATTGCAAATGATCTTCCTATACAAGTGAACGACAGAAACGTTTTGCTTGAGCTTTTATATATTGACGACCTTGTTGAAGAAATGCTTGATGCCTTGGAAGGCAAAGAGCATAGATGTACCTTTGACGGAATTGAAACGATTATTTGTTCAAACGGAAAATTCTGTGCTGCTCCAACCACACATAAAATTACCCTTGGAGAAATTGTTGATTTGCTTTATTCCTTTAAGGAACAGTCAAACAGTCTGCTTATGCCCGAAATTCCAAAGGGCAGTTTTGCCAAAAAGCTCTATTCAACATATTTATCTTATCTTCCAAAAGAAAAGGTTTCGTTCCCTTTAAAAATGAACGTTGACCAGAGAGGGAGTTTTACAGAGCTTCTCAAAACGGAAAAATGCGGACAGTTCAGCGTTAATATTTCAAAACCAAATATAACGAAAGGTCAACATTGGCACAACACGAAATGGGAGTTTTTCATTGTTGTTTCGGGAAAAGGACTTATTCAGCAAAGAAAAATTGATTCTGACGAGGTTCTCGAATTTTACGTTTCGGGAGATAAAATTGAAGCGGTACATATGCTTCCAGGATATACTCATAACATAATAAACCTATCAGATAAAGAAGATCTTGTTACGGTTATGTGGGCGAATGAATGTTTTGATCCAAATAAGCCCGATACTTTTTTTGAAATAGTGTAGTGAGGGAAAAATGAGCGATATTAAACTTGATTATTCAGATATAAACTTTAAAAACAACGGAAAATTAAAGCTATTGATAATTGTTGGAACACGTCCCGAAATTATCAGACTTGCGGCAGTTATAACAAAATGCAGAAAGTATTTTGATTGTATTCTTGCTCATACGGGGCAGAATTATGATTATAATCTCAACGGAATATTTTTCAGGGATTTGAAACTTGACGATCCTGAGGTTTATATGAATGCTGTTGGAGATGACCTTGGCGCAACGGTTGGAAACATTATTAACTGTTCGTATAAGCTGATGGCACAAACGAATCCTGATGCACTTTTGATTTTGGGAGATACAAATTCTTGTCTTTCTGCCATAAGTGCGAAAAGACTTCATATTCCTATTTTCCATATGGAAGCGGGAAACCGTTGTAAAGATGAATGTCTTCCTGAGGAAACAAACAGAAGAATAGTTGATATTATTTCAGACGTTAATCTTGCGTATTCTGAACACGCAAGAAGATATCTTGCAGATTGTGGACTTCCCAAAGAGAGAACCTACGTTACAGGCTCTCCTATGGCAGAGGTTCTTCATGAGAATCTTGAAGAAATTGAAAGCTCAGACGTTCAAAAAAGACTTGGACTTGAATCGGGAAAATATATTTTTTTTTTAGTATATAGAGAAGAAAACATTGATACGGAAAAAAACTTCGTTTCTCTTTTCACCGCAATAAACAAATTAGCTGAAAAATACAATATGCCAATTCTTTATTCTTGCCACCCGAGAAGCAAAAAAAGACTTGAACAAAGCGGATTTGTTCTTGATAAACGTGTCAGAAGAAATGAACCCCTTGGATTCCACGACTACAATAATTTACAAATGAACGCTTTTGCAGTCGTTTCAGACAGTGGAACGCTCCCCGAAGAAAGCTCTTTCTTCACTTCTATTGGAAAGCCCATAGCAGCGGTTTGTATAAGAACGAGTACGGAACGCCCTGAGGCGTTGGATAAGGCTTGTTTTATTCTTGCGGGAATTGATGAAAAATCCTTGCTTCAAGCGGTTGATACAGCGGTTATGGCAAGAGAAAACGGAGATTTTGGAATCCCCGTTCCAGATTATTTTGAGGAAAACGTTTCAACAAAGGTTGTTAAAATAATTCAATCGTATACAGGCGTTGTTAATAAAATGGTTTGGAGAAAAGATAAGTTTTAAAATTATTCACTCCCTTTCGTTTTAAAAACTATATATTATAAATTGAAATCCACCCTGCAAAGTTACCATATGCAAGGTGGATTTTTGTGTTTACTGAAAACTATTATTTTGCTTTTTCAACTTTAGCGTTTGTTATTTTTGCGTTTGCACCATAGCCTGTAAATCCAAACGCACCGTTTAAGAAAGGAGTATTATCATAGGTTTCACTTACGAGCAAATCGTCAATATATATTCTTATAACGTTTCCTTTTGCCTCGACCTTTAAGGTGTATTCTGTTTTTTCAGAAAAGCTCATTTCATAATAACTCAGAATCTCTCCCCTTGAATAGTTGACGTCATAAAGAACGATACCTTTGTCCCAATTAAGACAGATATAATATCCCTGATAAAAATATCTTCCAAGGTTAGAGTTGTTTCCTGCTCCCCCAAGAGCTGGATTTTTTGCCCGTATAAGCATTCCCACATCGCCGCCAGCTTCGTTGAAAGAAAAGGTTGCTGAGAAAGAATAATCTCCAAAGTCTTCGCTTCCGTATAATACTTTTCCGTGAGACACCATTGAATCTGTTGTATCGTAGAATGAAAGCTCTTTGTCTGTTTTTATCCACGTTCCGTCTGAATATTTGGATTTATTCAGGGAAACTGTTCCCTCGAATAATTCTTCACTTTCAACAAAATTATACGTGAAAATATTTGCTTTTCCTGATACTAATTTGAAAGTAATTACACCGAATGATTTTTCTAATTTAATATTTCTCATAGAAACCGTTGACAAAACTCCGTTTGTATTGGGTAAATCAACGCTTCCAAGAAGTTTTCCGCCTTTGTATATTTCAATAACGGAATCTGTTTCTGAATAATACGAAATTCCAACGTCATAACTTGTTGTCTTCCCAACGTTAACGTAATAATTTCTCGTTGATTTTGGGTTCATAACGGCATACGTTATGGTTTGGTCTTTAACGGTTTCACCGTCTTCAATTGAGGTTATTGCGTGGAATTTTCCCTCTATTGGTTTATAAAACGTTTTGAGAGAAGATCCGTTGGCTTCAAAGGATATTGCCATATACCCAAGAGACGCTTCTCCGTTTACTGCAATTACACCAATTTTTCCGCAAGGTATATTAAGTCCGATAGTTGCGATAGAAAGTCCGTTGAGGTAAAAAGAATACCTTTTGCCATCTTTTTTTATGGATAGGGCTTGTAAAACTGAAAAATCAACTTTTTTATTAAATGAGGTTGGTAGATCAGTATAAACGAATGATGCTCGTTCACCGTTTTCATACGTTTCAATATATAATTCTTGCTTTTCAACGTCAATAAAAGCAATTGTATAATTGTTGCTGTCAACGTATGAAAATACAATACCCGCTTTTTCAGTTATGCTTTTAAAATTCACTTCTACCGTGTATTTTTCAGATGTAATTATATCTTTTGAAAGAACTAACCCGCCTTGTTGAACAAGTATAGTTGAATCTTTCATTGATGTTTTTTCGTATGTAAATTTATCGCTTTTTGATTTTGAATCGGTTGATATTTCCGGCTGTTTAGGAGCTTGTTGCGGGGTGCTTGTTGGCCCTGAGGATAAAAAGTCTTTTCCGTTAAGACTTAAGGGATCTATATTCATCGCTCTTGAGCCTTCTCTGATAAAGGTATGATAAACAATATAATACGTGTCCATATCAGGCCCTAAAACCGTTGATGAATGACCGATTCCCGAAAGAGGAGGAGTTGTATTCAGCATAATAATGCTTCCCGAAACGTCTGAAAACTCCAAAGGTGAGGTTGTACTTGTTGCACCCTCTATTCTATATCCTTTTGACCAGACGTGGTTTCCGCAATAGGTGAGATAATAAACGCCGTTTCGCTTTATAACCATTGGCCCTTCCGTCCAACCCCCAGCAACACTTGCTCCAATGCTTTTATCTCTCCAAGAAAGGTCATACGGGTTTGTCATCTCGTATGCTTTAAGCTCTTTATCCCAAGCGTGATAGAAATACCATTTTCCGTTATCGTCTATAAAAACGTGTCCGTCTATGGAATTTCCTAAATTATCCGTCATAATGCTAAAAGGTCCGAGAGGGTTATCGGCTTTAAGCACGTAATGTCCGTTTCCCGCAGGAGAGGTATACATATAAAAATTACCGTTATAATAGGTAACCTCAGGGGCATACGCACTTTTGAGTCTGTCATCAATGGCACAAATTCCCTCGTATTTCCAATCAATAAGATTATCAGAAGACCAAACTTTAATTCCCGTATACCAATCGTGTGTTGATGAATAGAGATAATATTTTCCGTTGTGTCGCATAACGAAGGGATCACCAAATCCATAATTCTCCCAAGCGTTTGGCGTTGTTGCATCCATCAGAGAATTTTGATAAGTTTCAAGGTCAACGGATACTTCTTCAACGAAAGAGCCTTCTGAATAATCAGATTCGGTTGAACTGCTTTCTGTTGATTCTTCTTTAAAGGTTGAAGAATTTTCGTCTAAGGTTGAAGAATTTTCGTCAGTAGAATAATCTGAGCTTTCAACAGCTTCAGAGCTTTTTTCTTCGGGAACAGAAAAATTGTCTTCGCTTTCACTATCTGAAGAACAACAGCTTATTAATAACAAAATCGTTGAAAGAATGAAAGATATAAATATTAGATTTTTGTTTATCATCGGTTTTCCTCCCAAGTGAACGGATAAACACTAAAAAAACGTATAAATATAAAGGGATAACCTTTTCCTAAAGTGATTTTAGCATATAAAATTTGATTTTTCAAGGGAGAGGAGAAAATAATAACAATTTTTTAAAAACTCATTTTTGATTAACCAACGTATAAGCCCGAATTTGACATTTAAAGAAGAAAAAACAAAATTACAATTGTGAAACAGAAATGGAGAATTTTTTGAAAGTCAAAATCAGAATATGTTAAGATACTTTTGAGCTTTTCTAAGTTTTTTGAGATAATTTTTTCTGTAAACCTATTTACAAATGAAAAAAAAGGTGATATACTGTTAATGCCAAACTATAAAAAAATACTAAAAAAATGAAAAGCAATCATTTGGGGGTATATTATACCCTTTTTAGTTCATACTATGAATCTGATAAAAGTGCAAATTCCATCAGTGTGAACGTGATTGTTTTTCGTATTGATATAGTTTGGCGACTATCGGGGTTTGCGTTTTTTGTGCGGCTTACTTCGGTAGCCGCATTTTTTATTTTTGAGATGTTTTTACAAGCTCCCTTTTGCTTATGGCGCCTAACAAAAGAGTTTTTTGAAAACACATTTCAGTATTTAAAAGTGCAAACTTGAAAAAATTAATCGCCGTATAATCGGCAGAAAGGACGTTTATGAAAAAAGCAATCAAAAAATCTTTAGCTGTGTTTTTAACGTTTGTTATGCTTGTTGGATTCGTTCCGTTCAGCAAAAACTTGTTTGAAAATACAACACTTGACGTAAAAGCAGCAAACGGTGTTTACAATCGAATTCAAGAAATACTTGCCGTTTATCCAAGCGGTTCTTATTTTACAACAACAGGTTCCAATTGGGATTCTAATACGGGTACTACTTGTCAATTAAGCGTTATTCCAAGCAGAGGCGGTTTATCAACAGGTGGTGCTGCTGCAAGCGTATGTGGAGATGGATGGTCATGCAATGCGTTTGCAAAATATGTCTATTATAATATTTTTCACAATGCGGTATATTCTCAACCGAAAATAAACGATTTGAGTCAGCTTTCTGTTGGGGATTTTGTTGTCTTTGAAGGACATTATGGGATTTTCCTTTCTTATGACAGTAATTACGTTTATGTTTATGATTCAAACTTCACAAATCCACCTTCAAACATAGTAAAATATAACTCACGTATTCCAAGAAGTCGATTTGATTATGCATACCATGCAAGCAATTATGACGAAGTGAATGGATCTTCTACTGATCTCTCCACTGATCCTAATTCCACCACTGATCCTAATCCCGATTCTAATTCAACGCCTGAGGATGAACACGTTTTGATTCAGCTTGATAGTCCAGTCGGACGTTACGAAGGGCGAAACAATATTGAATTAAAGGGATGGGTTGCGTGTGATGTAGAACCTTCATATATTATGGCTGAGGTTACAACTCAATATAATATGCAGTTTTACGATAACACTGCAAACGAATCAGTTGAAGGATATAAATATCTTTTCCGATTTTCAACAGTTATAAATATATATCATTTACGCAATTATCAAACGTATACGGTGAAAATTTGGTCTCAGCACAACGAGAAAATAACTTATTATGAATCTTCTTTTGAGACAGGAGATATTAATATCCCGCCTCGTGATCCAATTCCAACAAGAGGAAATCTTGTTTATCTTGATACACCAATTGGAACGTATGGCGGGAGAGATCATATTGAATTAAAAGGGTGGATAGCAAGTAACACCAATCCAGCTTATATTATGTCTGAGGTAGTTGGCACCAATGTTCAATACGATATGCAGTTTTATGATAACGTACAATACGAACAATGGCCAGGATATAATCATCTTTACCGTTTTTCAACTGTTATTGATATAAACCTTTTATCTTCTAATCGAACATATCAGGTGAACGTATGGTCAGATATTACTGATGCCGTTTGTTTTTATTTCGAAACAGGATATATTGATCCAAAACAATATTTTGTTTCTTTTGCCGGAAATAATTGTTCTAATTTACCAAGTCCTATTATTGTCAACGAAGGTACATTTGCAACAATTCCTTCAACAATTCCTCAAAAAACAGGATATACGTTCAAGGGGTGGTCAACATCTCCATCATCCAATAACGTAAATTACAAAGTGGGCGACAGTTTGACAGTTAGTACAAACGTTGTTCTTTACGGCGTATTTGAAGTAAATAAATATAGCGTTACGTACAACGCTAATGGTGGAACGGATTCGCCAAGCGGTCAAATAAAAACCCACGATATTGCATTGACACTTTCAACACTTCGACCAACGAGAGAGGGGTACACTTTCCTCGGATGGTCAACAAACAGCGCGGATACTTCTGCAACTTATCAACCAGGATGTTCTTTTGACTTGAACGTTAATACAACACTTTATGCTATTTGGGAGGAGATTCCTATGGAAGAATCCTCGGAAGAAGAATCCTCAGAAGAAGAATCCTCGGAAGAAGAATCCTCGGAAATTATTGATCCTGATCTTCCTACAATAGTTGTTGAAAGTAAAACAGCGAGAAAAGGCGATACATTTGACATTGCAATAGATTTAAAAAACAATGCCGGAATTGCATCTGCAAAATTTGAGGTTTATTATGATGATAATAAATTCGAATTAACAGACATTGTTTTTAACACTGAACTTGGCGGTACTTTTATGACTTCACCAAGCTTTGAAAGCCCTGCAATTATTAACTGGTACAGTTTAACAAATATTGAGGGAGACGTGAATTTCGCAATACTTAAGTTTAAGGCAAAAGACGATATTTCCGAAGGAAAATACTATATTAAGGTTAAATACAATGAGGAAGATGTTTTTGATGCCGATGAAAACAATGTTTATTTTCAGGTTCAAAATTCATCAATTGAAATAATCGATTATATTCCAGGGGATATTACAGGAGATGGCTCTGTTAACAACAAGGACTTATCTCGACTGCACAAACATTTAACAGGATGGGATGTTGAAGTAATTGAAAGTGCACTTGACGTTAATGGAGACGGAAATATTAACAATAAAGATTTAATGCATCTTATGAAGTATCTCTCTAATTATGATGTTGTTCTTTATTAGTGGGGATAAACGGGAGAAAAACGTTATGAGAAAACTTTTGGCATTTTTGACACTTGTTATTCTTATTAGCAGTCTTAATACTTACGTTTATGCTAATTCAGACTCTTGTGTTTTTTCTGTTGAAAATTCAACAGTATATGCGGGAGAAACTGTTGTTTTAAAAATTAATGTAAAATCTCAGGGCGTTGCTTCAATAAAACTACAGATTGATTATCCTGAAGAATTGGTATTAGAAGATGTAAAAGTTAATACGGAATTAGGCGGGATGTTTCAGCTTTCACCAGAGCTTAATATAATCAATTGGATTTCTTTGAATGACGTTAGCGGAGATTTTGTATTGGCAGAAATGACTTTTAAAGCTCCGTCCAATGCGGAAAATGGAAGATATGATATTAAAATCAGTTGTAACCCTTGCGATATTTTTAATGAGAATGAGGAAGAGGTTAGTTATATCATTGAGAATGGAGTAATTAACGTTACCTCTAAACAAATAGGAGATATTGACGGGAACGGAGTTATTGATTCAACGGACTATCTACGCGTTAAAGGGTACTTTCTTGGAACATACGTTCTTGAAGAGGCTTCATTTATTATTGGAGACGTTACCAAAGACGGAGTTATTAACTCTACAGATTATCTCCGAATTAAAGGGCATTTCCTCGGAACTTATGATTTAAATGGATAAAAAAACAGTTTAATCGAAATAATAAAAAAGAACATTTCAAAAAATAATATAATCCACAAAAAGCAGTAATGCTCCGCATGAGTGTTGCTGCTTTTTTGCGTTTCTGTATCGTTATATTAAAATCTGATAATGTTGTTTTCTTGGCAAAAGAGTTTTTAACGTTGAATATTTCTTACAAAATGAATCTCTTTCATCGGGATTTATAATTAATAGATTTCCCCATTAATAAGCGGTTTTTCTTGTTTTTATGTCTTTATGGGGAATAATTTGGGGAAAAATATATTTTAATAAAAAACTATTTACTTTTTTGTTTAATTGATGTATAATAAAAAAAGTATGGGCATAAATATGTCTTCGGAACAGAGAGGCAAAACAGGCTTTTCTCGAATTTTGTTCCCGAAAGGAAAAATCATTTATGAATGAGAAAAAAACGGTTGCATTGATATTTGGCGGAAGCTCTTCAGAATACAAAATATCTTTGCTTTCAACTTATTCCGTTTTGAAAAATATATCTAAAGAGCTTTTTGAAGTAATAAAGGTTGGAATAACTCAAAAAGGAGTTTGGTTTGTATATAACGGTGATAATGAAAAAATTAAAGACGGAACGTGGATAGACGATAAAGAAAATCTTGTTCCCGCTGTTATCTCACCTTGCACTGTTCAACACGGACTTTTTTTATTCAATAAAGCTGAAATGAAGTTTGAAACAAAAAGAATAGACGTTGCTTTTCCGCTGATTCACGGAAAAGGCGGGGAAGACGGTGCACTTCAAGGACTTTTTTCTCTTGCAGGGATTCCCTTTGTTGGATGCGGAATTATGTCTTCTGCGTGTTGTATGAACAAGATTATTGCAAAAAAACTTTGTGAAAAAGAAAACATTCCCGTTGTTGATTGGCTCTCAGCAAGAAAAGACGAATTTTCAGAAGGTTTTATAAAAAAATGCGAAGAAGAGCTTTCTTATCCTATGTTTGTTAAACCAGCCGAGGAGGGTTCTTCGTATGGGGCTTCAAAGGCTTCTTCAAGAGAAGAGCTTGTTTCTGCCACAGAATCCGCATTTTCACACGGACAAAGTATACTTATTGAAAAATACATAAAGGGAAGAGAAATTGAGGTTGCTTCTTTTCAAGAAGAAAATGATATTTATATATCTTCTCCGGGCGAAATTGTTCCCGAAGATTTTTATGATTATGATTCCAAATACGTGAATAATACGGCAACTCTTCACGTCCCCGCAAGTCTTGACAAAAAAATTGCTGAAAGACTTGTGGAAATTGCAAAAAAGGTTTTCAAAACACTTCATTGCAAAGGCTTTGGAAGAATTGATTTTTTCATTGACGGAGAAAAAATATATTTTAATGAAATTAATACAATCCCAGGATTTACAAATATAAGTATGTATCCGAAGCTGATGGAACACGATGGAATATCATATACAGACCTTATAACCAAGCTGATAGAGTCTGCATCCCTTTAATAAAAAATATCTTTAGCTTGTTGTAAAAAACAGTTTTATAATTGGCTAATAAAAATATGTTTTAAAACGCAGGTGTATAACGCATTATGAAGGAAATGATAAGCGGCAATTTTACTTTAAAAATTAAGCCTTTCCATATTTTAAATCAAGACAGAGAAAGAATGTATGAAGAATATAAAGTTCCTCTTCAAGTAGGCGAAATGGATATATACAAAAACGGAAAAGCGTATATTAAGCTATTTGATGAAAATTCTTTTGCTTTTGAGAATTTTGAGCCATCCGTTGAGCTTTTTACAGAAAAATCAAAAAGCGGAAAAACTAAAGTATTTTTGGTTTATCGAAACGGATTCAGCGTTTTCAACGGATTTTTTTCAGAAGGAGAAAAAAATCAGTTTTCTGTTTGCGATATTGGAGGCTTTAACCGCCTTGGTGCATTGGAAACCATTGGTCTTGACAACAGTATATCAAACGAAGGCGGAAAACTTGTTTTAAGATTCAAGGCAACACATTCCTGTTTTGTTAATACTTTAGGAATAATTGAGATATCCGTTAATAAGATTTCTCATATGAAAAAAAATGAAAAGATTTATTCATAACAACAGATTTAAGAATTTTTTGAACTTAACGCTTAAATGGGTTTAAGAGTTTTTTGAATTTAACGTTTAAATGAATTTAAGGATTTTACTGAATTTAACGTTTAAATGAGTTTAAGAATTTTTTGAACTTAACGTTTAAATGAGTTTAAGAATTTTTTGAACTTAACGCTTAAATGGGTTTAAGGATTTTACTGAATTTAACGTTTAAATGAGTTTAAGAATTTTTTGAATTTAACGTTTAAATGAATTTAAGAGTTTTTTGAATTTAACGTTTAAATGAATTTAAGAATTTTACTGAATTTATCGTATATTTAAAAAAGAGGTCGAAAATGAAGTTTACTTTTCTTGACGGTGCAACGGGAACAAATTTAATGAAAGCGGGAATGCCTTATGGTGTTTGCGTTGAAAAATGGGTTCTTGATAACCCAAATGTTATAATATCCCTTCAGGAAAAATACGTTGAAGGTGGTTCAGATATAGTTTATTCTTCAACATTTGGTGCAAACCCTGTTTCTTTAAAAAAATATGGTCTTGAAGATAAAACGGAAGAAATGAACAAAGCTCTCGTTTCTCTCTCAAAGAAGGCTTCAAAGGGGAAGGCTAAAGTTGCGGGAGATATTTCTTCAACGGGATGTCTTTTAGCCCCAATGGGAGATTCAACGTATGAAGAAATAAAAAAAGCATATTCCGTTCAGGCAAAAGCTCTTGATGAGGGTGGAGTTGACCTTTTTGTTCTTGAAACCTTTTCGTCATTAGCAGAATGTCTCGCGGCGTTTGACGGAGTGAGAGCTGTCTCACAAAAAGATATTATGGTTTCTGTTACTGTTGAATCAAGTGGGAAAACCCTTTGCGGTGATTCTCCCGAAAGCTGTCTTGCTGCACTTTCCGCAAGAGGTGCTGTTGCTTTTGGCGTTAATTGCTCCTCTGGAATTGAGTCTATGGCAAAGGTTATTGGAAATCTCAGCTTGATTTCAAATATTCCTCTTATTTCAAAACCAAACGCAGGTCTTCCCGTTTTGGTGAACGGAGAAAACGTTTTTCCTGATTCAGCAGAGGATTTTGCCGAAAAATACGATTCATTAATAAAGGCGGGTGCATCTTTCATTGGTGGATGTTGCGGAACAACGCCTGAACATATAAAAGCATTACACGATAAATTTGAAAACGCTACTCCTGCTAAAATGGAAAACTGCAACGTTTATGCTTGTTCGAACAAGGAAATATTTAAGATTAAAGACAGAAGCATATGGGAAAATCCTGTTGACCGTATTCTTTGCGATGAAGACGTGATTTTTTCCATTCCCGAAAAAGATGAAGCAGATTGTTTCAGACTTTTTATTGAAAGAGAAGAAGATATCGAGAATTTTATCGAGTGTATGTCTTCCATAGAAACGCCTCTCATTTTGGGAGCGTCTTCCATTTCGATTTTTGAAAAAGCGGTTTCCGTTTACGTTGGAAGATGTATATACGATGAAGAATGTGGATTTGACAAAGAGCAAGTTGAGATTTTGAAAAATAAATATGGATTTATCGTTTCATCTGACATAATAGATGGCTGAGACGATTCGTTAATCTTTAAAAAGAAAAAATAAAGGATATTTTAAAATGGATTCCAATACTGAAAACATTATTATTGCTTCGGGACTTGATGATTTCTTTATCGTTCCCAAAAAGGTTTTGAATTTAATAAAAAGTATGAACGAGTCGGAATTGAAGCTCTTTATATATCTTTGTGCAAACAAAAGCTGTTCTGCTCTTGAAGCAAAAGACGCTTTAGGACTTTCGGTTGAGGAATTTGAAGCCGCTTCAAGCTATATTAACGGAACAAAAGTATTCAGCGTTTCAAAAGCGGAGGAAGAACCAAAAAAGAAGCTATCTCAGGCATCTTTGTTTCAAAACTATGACGGAGAGATTATTGCGAATGCTTTGGAAAACAACGAAGAATTTAAGTTCGTTGCAAACGTTGCGGCAAACTGTCTTGGAAAAGCTAATCTGAACAGAAACGATTTAAATTCTCTTTATAATCTTTTTGATTTCGTTAGACTTGACGGAAAGTTTATATGCGGAGTTATTCATTATTGCGTATCAAAAGGTAAAAGCTCTATGCAATACATATTAAAAACTGCTCTTTCTATGGCTGATTCGGGTATAAATACGTATGAACAGCTTGAAGAATATCTGAAGAAAAAAGAAGAGGCAAATACGGAAATTGCAAAATTTAAAGCCCTTTGCGGTTTTGGAAACAGAGCTTTGTCTTCAAAAGAGGAAAAGTTTATTTCACGCTGGTTTGAAGAAATGAGATATGGAATAGATATTGTTAAACTTGCTTATGAAATAACCGTAGATAAAACTCACGAGCTTAGTTTCAACTATATGGGAAAAATTCTTGAAAATTGGTTTGCCGCAGGATATAAAACGATTTCAGATATTAAAAGCGGTTCAAAGAAACCCGCTTCGAAAAAAACGTCTGACAGCTTCGAGGTTGATGATTTCGTTGCCGCGGCTATAAAAAAGAGTGGATATTAAAAAAGGAGGTTGTTATGGATCTTTTTAATAGAAATCCCGTTGAATCGGAAAAGGCTTTTCTTAACAACAGAATGAGGGCGATTTTTGGTTCAAACGAGATGCTTATACACGGCGTTGTTAAAATTCTTCTCGCTTTGCTTTTCATTTTTGGTAACTTTTCAAAAAATATATCAATAATGGGTTTTGTTTTCTTCGCTTTTTCTGCACTTTCAACATTTTTAATGTTTTCAAAAATGCAGAAAGAAAGAAAATATTCACCCCTTGGTGCAAGGGTGTTCTCTATTTTTACTTTAATTGAAGGTATTGCTGTAAAAATATATCTTCTCGCTTATTGTGCTTTTATTATATCGGCAATGTTTGGGAGAAGCCTTCTTGGAAAATATACGGAAGAAGCTGCAATTATTCCTTATAAAATGGGGTTTTGGTGTATTCCCGTTGTTATTGCCCTTTTAATCGTTTTTGCAAACGTTTCTCAGTTTTTCAAATATCAAAAAAGATTTGCTGACAACATTTTTGACTGTGTTGATATGCAGCTCGTTTTTTACAGCACAGAAAAAAAATATTCTTTTCAATGTTATTTATATGCGTTTATAGTCTTTTTGTATAACCTTTTCAAGTTGCTTTGCTCTTCAACTTCGTGGTATGAAATGAACGTTTTTCCCGCTAAATTCGCAGAATACTTAGATAGCGGAATTATTATTGAGGAGTATAAATTTTTGACGTTTATTGCTTTGACTCTCCTTAGCGTTCATTTTGTTATGGCTGGAAGATTGTCTGCAAAATACATAAACGTTTTAAGAAAGCTCAGAAAAAAAGTTAAAGAGAGACACGCATCATAGAAATATATTGGAATTTAGCACGAAAGAAACGTTTATTCCGTGCAAAATTTCTGCTGACAATTCAGGATTAAAATGAACATTTTTATGAAATAGAAAGCTACGGGAATTTTTTATGAATATAAATTTTACCAAAATGCACGGATTGGGAAACGACTATATATACGTTTACTGTCCAAATAAAGAACCGTCTGCTCCCGAAGATATTTCTAAAATCATCTCCAAAAGGCATTTTTCCATTGGTGGAGACGGACTTGTTTTGATTTGCACTTCAAAGGTTGCAGATGCAAAAATGAGAATGTTCAACGCTGACGGAAGCGAAGGAGGTATGTGCGGAAACGCCATAAGATGCGTTGGAAAGTTTTTATACGACAAAAACATAATAAAAAAAGATAAAATTTCAATAGAAACTTTATCAGGTATAAAGTATCTCACTTTGTTTTTCGGTGAAGATTCACTTGTTGAATCCGTTTCCGTTGAAATGGGAAAGGCGGATTTTTCGCCTGAGGCTGTTCCAACTTCTTTTGAAAATGAAGCTATTGACGTTCCAATAAGCGTTAATGGGGTTGAATATAACGTAACTGCTCTTTCAATGGGGAGCGCCCACTGTGTTGTTTTTGAAAAAGACGTTTTCAACCTTGATATAAACGAAATAGGACCTGCTTTTGAAAATCATAAGGCTTTTCCAAACAGAGTTAACACGGAATTTATTGAATGTATCGACAGAAGAAATATAAATATGCGTGTTTGGGAAAAGGGAAGCGGTGAGACATTGGCTTGCGGCACTGGTGCTTGTGCATCTGTTGCGGCTTCTGTTCGTCTTGGAAAATGCGATTCTGACGTTCCCGTTACAGTTCATCTCAGAGGGGGAGAGCTTGAAACTACTTGCTTTGCCGACTATTCTTTGATAATGAAAGGAAAGGCTGAAACGGTTTTTGACGGTGTTATTGATATCCCTTCTGACCTTTGGGAATAAAAAGAAAATAAAAATAAAGATAAAGAAAAAGAAAATAAAGAAATAAGAGGAAAAAAGAAAATGAAAAAAATGAGTAGCGGAATGATTTCGCTTTTTTTAGCTTTATGTTTTGTTTTTTCTTGCTTTTCTGTATCTGTTTTTGCGACAGAGCTTAAAGGAACTTGCGGAGAAAATTTAACTTGGGAAATTGATGACAGCGGTACTCTTACCATAAGCGGAACGGGAGAGATGATTAAATACAAGGATGAATATTCGATTCCTTGGCGTTCTTGCGGTGTTGATATTGTTAAAGTTATTATTGAAGAAGGCGTTACGAGCATAAGTGATAGGGCTTTTTACAAACAAACGTATCTTGAAAGTGTATCTATTCCACAAAGTGTTTCAATTATAGGAGACAGTGCTTTTCTTAACTGTGAGGCTCTTTCGGGAGTTATATCTCCAAAAGGTCTTGTTGAAATGAAGCCTAATGCCTTTGCGAATTGTACGTCTCTTGAAGGATTTATTTTCCCAGACAGTGCATTAAGTGTTCCAGGTTATGCGTTTAACAGGTGTTCATCTCTTTCAGAAGTTACATTTGGAAAAAATATTAAATCTATTGGCTCTTTATCGTTTCTTGGGTGCAATTTGAAAAGTATCGTTATTCCCGATTCTGTTGTAAGCATTGAAAGTTATGCTTTTGCTCAATGTTCTTCTCTTGAAAACGTTGTAATTGGAAAAACCGTTGAAAAAATTGGAGATAATGCGTTCTGCTTCAATGAAGCCCTTGAAAGTATCGCAATTCCCGATTCTGTTTTGAGCTTGGGAGTAAATGTTTTCTCAAATTGTTCCGCTTTGAAAGACGTTACTTTGGGTAATAATATTAAAAGCATAGGTGCATACGCTTTTAGCGGATGTTCTTCTCTGGAGAATTTGGAGATTCCAAATTCTGTTGAAAGTCTTGGCGAAAAAGTGCTTTCTTCCACTGCGTTTTATAAGAATAAATCAAATTGGGATGACTTGTTCCTTTACATAGGAAATTATCTTATTGAAGCATCAAATCCATCTGGATATGATGTTGAGGTTAAGGAAGGAACTACGGTTATAGCTGATAAAGCGTTTCAGGGAAGTTTAAATCTTTATTCTATAAAGCTTCCCGAAAGCGTTGTTCATTTGGGAGCTGATGCTTTCCGAAACTGCTCAGGATTGAAAAGTATTGATATTCCCGACGGGATATCAGAGATAAAAGACGGAACGTTTTTTGGATGTAGCACGTTGGCTTCTGTTGAATTTCCTTCAAGTCTTAATAACATAGGCTTTGAGGCTTTTTATGGATGCTCTTCTCTTGAATCGATTGTTATTCCCGAAGAAACTAAAACTATTGAATCTGGGGCGTTTAGAAATTGTGCTTCTTTAAAAAGCGTTTCTATTCCTGATAGCATAACAGAGTTTCATGCAAATGTTTTTCAACAAACAGCTTTTTATGATGAACCTTCAAATTGGAAAAACGGAGTTTTATACGTTGGAAAGGTTTTGGTTGAAGCTAAAACCGATTTCGTTAATTATACTGTAAAAGAGGGAACTGTTGTTATTGGTGCGAGTGCTTTTTTAAATAAAACTACCCTTAAAAGCATTTATATTCCTGAAAGCGTTGTTTCCATAATGGATATGGCTTTTGACACTTGCACTTCTTTGGAAAGAATTGATATTCCAAGTCGTGTTGACAAGCTACGTTCTTCTGTTTTTTACGATTGCACTTCTTTAACGGATATTGGTTGGAACAATTCTATTACATCAATAGAAGGTTGGGCTTTTAATGGTTGCTCGTCTCTTGAAGAGCTTAATATTCCAAAAGGCGTTAAAAGTATTGGAAAATATGCATTTCAGGATTGTACCAACGTTAAAAGCATTTCTCTCCCTGAAAGCCTTGAAAGAATAGAAACATATGCTTTTGAAAACTGTCCTATCGTTTCGGGAGTTATTGTTCCAGACGGAGTTGTTTTAGTTGAGGAATTTGCCTTTGGATATTACCGCGAATTTGGCTCTAACGCATATGAACCTGTTGAGGATTTCTATATAACAGGTGCTATGGATTCTGCTGCGGAAAAGTATGCAAAAGAGAATGAATTTATCTTTTACGCTTCTCTTACAACAGATAAAACTAATCCATTCTATATGGATGAAGAAAACGAAACAATGCCAAACGTTGTTGAAAAAACTTTTGCTTCAGATATGAAAGAAGCGTTATTGCAGCGTGGATACAACGTAACTATAACTGATAAAGACGGAAGAATTCTCGATGATAACGCATTCGTTGGAACGGGTTGTATTGTTTCAGAGGAAAATGGTAATAGCTATACAGTTGTTGTTTGCGGTGATACAGACGGAACAGGAATTGTTGATTCAACGGATTGTATGAGAATAAAATCTGCGTTTATGGCTGTTTCTTCCCTTGAAGGTCCATACGCTTTAGCCGCAGATACCGATGGAAACGGAAATATTGATTCTACTGATTATCTCAGAATTAAAAGCTATTTACTTGATGCGATAGATATTTATAAAAAATAAAATATCACAATAGAAAATACCGAGGTTTTGTGCCTCTTTAAAACGGTTGTGATATTATATCTATAAGTTTTGTTTTTAGAAAATTAGATATACATAAAATCGTTTTTTATAAATAATGTGAAATGCTCCCATAAAGGCTTTGAAAATTGCCTTTATGGGAGTGTTTTGTTGAATTGAAATAATATTCAATTTTAAAAAATGTATTTGAAATACGGATAGTAAAAAATCTGTAAACCCTAAAATAAATCGCTATGCGTTCCTGTTCTGATTAGCTCTAAAACTAATCTATCTGAATATATTTTGTAAATAAGTAGCCAGTCGGGTTTGATATGACATTCTCTGACATTCTTGTAGTTTCGTGAGTTTTCAAGAGCGTGGTCTCTGTATTTTTCGGGTAATGGAAGTTCTGATGCTAAAATTGAAATTACATTTGATATTTCCTTTGGATTACATCCTCTTTTTAAAGCAAGTTTATAATCTTTTTTGAATTGCCCTGTGAATTCAATTTTAAGCATTAAGTGCCTCCATTAAATCATCAACCGTATCAAAAGGACCGTAAACATCTTCACGATTTTCAGCAGATTCAATCGCCTTTAATGTTTCTTCGTTTGGAAAATCAAGTTTTATATCAAAAGGAAAACCGTTTTTATAAAGAGCTTGTCGAAGAAATATATTAATCGCGGTAGATAGGTCTAATCCTAATTCGTTGAATAGCTGTTGTGCTTTTACTTTGATTTCAGCATCAATGCTAATATTTGTGGATACTTTTGGCATAATATCAACTCCTTTCAATAATAGTGTATCATATTATACTCTTTTTGTCAATGTATTATGTGATGTTTTTAACATAATATGTTTATTTATAAACATATCTTGTCTGGTTTTCAACATATAAACATTGAATTTTTGAATTATATGGGATATAAATTGATTCTCTAAATTATATGGGAATAATATCTATGAATTTGCATAAATAATCTGTATTTTTAATATTTAAATTTTAAAAAATAGCAGAGCAAAAAATGCCCTGCTTTGTTAATTATTTGAAGGACAAAATTCAATTTTTAACTGCATTCCCATTCCTTCAGCAAGTCGAATTAAAGTACGAAGAGAAGGATTCGCATTTCCTTTTTCCAACTTACTAATGTCGCCTTGAGCGATTCCCGTTAGCTTTGACAATTCTTTTTGCGTCATCCCAGAAGCACGTCTTGCCTTAATTAATGACTGTATAATTTCTTCTGCTTCTATTGTATAGGTTACATTACTCATCGATTCCAATGCTCTCCCAATCAATTTCATCTTCATCAACGTAACCGCTGCTTTCCGCATCCTCTATTCTTTTCGATTCTTCGGCGGTTACTTTTGTAAAATCAGGATCCCAAGCAAGAACCAATTTTTTAATAAATTCATAAGCAAACTTTTTGTCTGCTTCGGGTAACACATCAATTAAACGCGCAGCTTCAATTGCAATGCTTGACATATGAGACACCTCCTTATTTGTATATATCTCCGCGATTTCCAATATCAATCACTAAGATGATCTCAACCGTTTCTTCACTTTCGTGTCGGTATATAATTCTCCACGAGCCAACACGAAGTCTCATTCTTCCATCGCTGTAGCCTTGCATTAGTTTAATGTCTCCAACGGGTGGATTATGAGTCAATCCCGTAATAGCATCGCGAATTCTACCAACCGATTTTTTATCCAATTTTGATAGAAATTTCAACGCATCTTTGGAATATCTGATTTTTATTTCATTCATTGATTATTCTCCGTAAAAGTGGAGTATTTTATTCTCATTTATATTATATAGGATTTATCCTATTTTGTCAATAGATATTCTTAAAATCAAAAAAATTATAATCATTTCTTACACCCTATACACTTTGAGAGCAGACGGTTACAAAACAATTTTTGCATTTTTACACAAAAATAATAGCATTTCAAAAAATATAGAGATTACTAAGCGGTTGTTTGGCTTTTCCAACTAACAAAAAAAATCTATAAGTTATATCACGTAAAATTCAGAAAATAAAACAGGCATCTCCAAAACTAAAGAAACGGTATTTCATATCAACAGCCTCTTTATAAGCGTTAATTGCGTTATCATATCCTGCAAAAGCGGATATAAGCATAAGAAGGGTGCTTTGGGGGAGGTGAAAATTTGTTATAAGGGCATCTATTCCCTTAAAGGTATATCCAGGGTAGATAAATATTCCCGTGTCTCCGCTATATGAATGTATAACTCTGTTTTCATCTGCAACAGATTCAAGGGTTCTGCAAGAGGTTGTACCAACGGCAATAATTCTTCCGCCGTTTTTTCTTGCATTATTAATTCTTTCTGCGGCATCAGCTGATACTTCAATATATTCTTTATGCATTTTATGGTCTAAAATATTTTCTTCTTTAACAGGTCTGAAAGTTCCAAGACCAACGTGAAGGAGTATTTCAACAACCTCAACGCCCTTATCCTTTATTTTTTGAAGAAGCTCAGGAGTGAAGTGAAGTCCCGCTGTTGGAGCAGCGGCAGAACCTTTATGCAATGCATAAACCGTTTGATAGCGGTCTTTATCTTCTAATTTTTTCGTTATGTATGGAGGGAGTGGCATAGCTCCTATCTTATCGAGAACAGAATAAAACTCTGTGTCTATATTAAATTCAATCACTCTTACACCGTCTTCTATAACGTCTTTAACTATTCCAACAAGTCCTTCGGGATATACAATAGTATCTCCAATTTTTGCTTTTTTCCCTGGGCGAACAAGACATTCCCAAATATTTCCCTCAACTTTCTTTCGGGATAAAAGAACGGTTTCAATTTCCCCCTCTCTTTTTGGGTTCTTTCCAAAAATTCTTGCAGGAATAACCTTTGTATTATTGAGAACGAGACAATCTCCTTTTTTAAGATAATCGATAATATCAAAAAAATGCTTGTGTTCTCTTTTGCCTGTTTCTTTGTTTATAACGAGAAGTCTTGAGTTGTCTCTTTTTTCTGCGGGAGATTGTGCAATCAATTCTTCGGGAAGATAATAGTCGTAGGTTGAAAGTTTTGTAAAGTCCATAAAATCCATTCCTATATAATTTATAAAAAATAATAGCACTATCGTCAAAATAAAAATAAAATAATAGTATGCCGAAGGTTATTATATATTATTTATTTCAAAAAAGCAATACAGACTTTCGTGCAAATAACAATAAAGGAGAAAGAGATTTTGTGAAAAAATCTATTTTCAAAGGAATAGGAACAGCTTTAATAACTCCGTTTCGTGATGGAAAAGTGGATTATCACGC
>JAZNJM010000026.1:0-16012 GCA_045578045.1 Eubacteriales bacterium
TTTGTAACGTGGTTATACATGCTTTCAACGCTGTCATTCATATTTTGAGGAACTAATGAAATTTCAGGATGAGCATTTTGGAAAACAACAAAAATCTGATGTGCAAAGCCCTGTCCCATCCATTCTATACCATCGAAATCCAAAATTGCTTCTTCAAATTTCTCCAAACGATTGCAAACTCTTTTTGCTTGAGAACGAGAAACGGGGGAAGCATCAAAAATATTTTTAAGCGGAATTTTAGTTGTGGTAAACCCGCCTTCAATCGTTGAATATTGGTCAAAAATTTCTTTTGGTGTTTTATGGGTAAAATTGGATAAAGACATAAAAACACAAGTTCCCTTGACGATGCTACCAATATCACGAATATTATCCTCATCAAATTTAGAAGTTGTAAATATTTTTCCGCTTGATGAGATGAAAAAAGAATCCATCATCTTGGAAGTGAAAAATATTCCTTCGCCTGAATGGTTTGTTTCATCGGTTGTTAATTTGCCTTTGAACAATTCACAAATAGCTTCATCAAGGTTTGGCAAATCAAAATGAGTTTTGATTTTTTCAAAAATACCAATACCGTCATCAAACAATAAAACACTTGTGGATAAATAATTCCGATGAATAATCATCTTCATATTTTCCGCTTCGGAATGGTCAATAACGTTGTTCACCATCTCACTTAATCCATAAGCCCATATGCTTTTGATGTTCTCTGATAAATGGTTAATTTCTTTTTCGAGGTAAACGTCATAGGGGATAGTATCGTACTTTAATTCTCCTGCACTTCTTTTAAAGTTGTATTCTTTAGATGTGCTTACTAAATTATACGTGCCTCTTTTTTGCTTTTCAATAATGCCTTGTTCAATCAATTCGTTTAAATAAGTATGAGCCGTATTAGTGCTTATACTAAACGTATCAGCAACGATTTTAGAAAGACCTTGAGTTCCTTCAGCTATCTTTCCCAAAATATATAAAATAATAGTTTGCTTTTTTTCAGTATTGTATTTCATAAAAACGCCCCCTTAAGTGTTTTTATTATACTATTAATTTGCGTTTTTGTCAATGCTTATTACTGAAAAGCAAATCACTTATTACTCATAAATCATATATTATTACTCTTTATAACTTTTATCAGTAATAACTAACATTTTTCGCATCATATTAACGTGTTTTACAGTTGTTATTATGGCTTTTAAAAAATGAGCACCAAAACAATACAGAGTTATTACCTCTGTATTAAATTCTGATGCTCACCCTTGATTCCCATTTTCACTGATGGGAGGATAGCTCACTTTTGATTTTTCGGTTTTAAACCGCTTTAATACTTGGAATTGCCACATAGCCGTGGGCTACTTTAGTTTTTTCAATAATAGCAACAAAGGTTTTGCATTTGGAGCACATCATTGTTTTGCCTGGGCAGCTCTAATCTGCTATTTTTGTTTCGATATTGTATTTGTCCTTTTGGAAAAGTCAATCAGCATTATCAAAGCAACATAACTTAATGTAACCGTTATCATTAGTAAAGCAACTTCATTGAGCGTATGCGTAATAATCAATAAATCAACATCATTTGGCGTATACGTCATAATTTATAGTAACATCATTCAAAAAGACTTTAAAGACTATATTTGAATAATAGTCAAATATGGTCTTTTTGTTGCGAGAGAATACCTAACCATAGCAAAATCGAGGTAAGAAACACTAAAATTATTGCAGAGTCTAAGAAAGGTCAAGTGTTGTGTATTTAGTTTGGTTAAGATAGTACTCCAAATCAAGAAAACGAATTTTTTTGTTGCCTGAAAAAAGGTGATGGTAAAAAAAGTTACTAACATACATCTTATCAAACACAATTTTGGTTTTTATTCCGCTTGTATAGAAGACAAAGTAACTTTCGTCCATTTTTCTTTCACCGATACAATATCGTGAGGCTCCATTGTGTTCTGCCTGATAATTGTTCGCACAAGTTTCAAAATCAATGGTATGCAATTCTCCGTTGTTGCGATAAACGATGTTGCTGGATTCGTTATCCTTTATACCGCAATTAAAAGCGACAATAGAAGTGTCCGGAACAATAATATATTTCATAACGCTACATCCTACTTAAATAGTGTTATATCATCAAAATCGAGGTAAGAAACACTAAAAGTACACCTCTATTTCTTATAGAAATTGATGTGTAAATGCTCTTCAAGACCAAACCTATCCATAATATAGTGATTAACGATATAGTTTGATGTAATCCACTGTTCGCAAGGATGTCCTCCTATTGATGAAGCGGTAGTCATTATGGGTTTGCCGTATTGTTTTCTTAGAATCTCAGATAACTGTGAGAATGATTCGTTGATATCATAGGAATCAGACTGATAATACTCACGTGGACGGAATATTTCAATAAACTCAATTTTTAGTGTGTTAAAATGAATTCCAAATATGAGAGGTATATCACAACCAAATGCTCTTCCGGCGAATGTAATATACCCATCTGTAACAAGTGTATATTCAATAGTTGATGCTTTTAGTGAATGAATAAAGGTCTGTGTATCAGACGAAATAGCAATTTGCGGAAAGTCGATCACAAAAGCAGGTTTCGATTTTTTCTTTTCAAATAAGGAAAACAAATTATTACCACCTCGTGTAAATATATATCATAAAAATAATGTCTTTTCAATAAATGAAAAAATGAAAAAACCGCTCTTGCCTTGGTAGACAAAAGAGGTTTTTCTGGTGCCGGTGGTGGGACTCGAACCCACACGCCATCGCTGACAGCAGATTTTGAGTCTGCCTCGTCTGCCATTCCGACACACCGGCGTATATCTTGGAACAAGAGGTATTATATCATATTTTTTTTCAATTTGCAATAGCTTTTTGATATTTTTCAAAATTTTTTTATTTGGGTAGATGTTAAAATGAAATCGGACAGTGAGAAAAAGCAAAAAAGATATAGAAAAGTCATAGTAAAGCTGATTTGATGAGAAGTAACGACAATCAAAAAATTGTCAAAATAGAAAAAACTTTGAGAAGTATCAGAAAATTTTTTCAACTGATTCAAAAGCATTTCTTTTGTTCCTAAAAATTCAAACGAATATTTTTTTGCACAAAAACACCTCATTAAGCTCTGACATAGTATAAAACATTTTTCATTTATTTAGATATAATTTACCATTTTAGAAAACCCGAATTTTAGTTTTATTAAATAAAGTATAAAAACCGAAAATATAAATCATTTTATTACTCAAAATTACTATTTATATTTCTTTTCAAAAGAATTGTACTACAACGATTATTAAAAATCAAGCATAAAGAAAAAAATTTAGTTTTTTTGAAAAATAAAAAAGGGTTTTTGCATTTTTTTGCGTATATAGTATATGAGGGGCAAAAAACGAAACCATGCCCCGCAATTACTTTGAATTATTAGCGACTACAAATTTTTAGACTACCACAAAAAAGGTTAAATATATTTTTTGAAAGGAGGGCTTTTGTGATAATTCCCAATGAAATAAAAGCTGAGATAATTGAAAGAATTGACATTGGAGATTATATTTCAAGATACGTTCCCTTGAAACACTCAGGTTCGGTTTTAAGTGGCTCTTGTCCATTTCACAATGAACGAACACCCTCTTTTACAGTTTTTCCAAACACGAGAACGTATCACTGTTTCGGTTGCGGAGCAGGAGGAGACGTTATAAGTTTCTCTATGGCTATAAACGGGTTAGACTATCCTGATGCCTTAAGGATTCTTGCTAAGGAAGTTGGAATAGACATTCCTGAAACGTCAAATGGAAATGAAAGCGGCATAAAAAAATCGAGAATTTACGAAGCGAATAAAGAAGCCGCAAGATTTTTTCATCAATGCCTTATGAATGAAGGCGGGAAAAAAGCTCTTGAATATCTGAGAGAAAGAAATTTGTCTCTGACAACTATAAAAAGGTTTGGAATTGGATATGCACCTGATAGTTGGGACGATTTATACAAATTTCTTAAAGAAAAAGGTTTTGAAGATAAAGAGCTTGATGCGGCGTTTTTATGCAAAAAAGGAAAAAACGGAAAATCCTATGATATTTTCAGAAACCGCATTGCGTTTCCTCTTATATCAACAACGGGAGAAGTTCTTGGATTTAGTGCGAGAAGACTTAACGAAGCAGACGAAAGAAAATACGTTAACACTTCCGACACCCCTGTTTTCAAAAAAAGCAAATTTGTTTTTGCTTTGAATATGGCAAAAGCTCATAGTGCCTCGGAGCTGATTATGTGTGAAGGGTGCGTTGATGCAATAGCGTTACATCAGGCTGGATTTGACGGAGCAGTTGCAACGCTTGGAACAGCGATAACTCCCGAACAATCAAGAATACTTGCAAAATATACAAAAAAGATATATCTGTGTTACGACTCAGATTCAGCAGGTCAAATAGCAGCAGAAAAAGGAATTAAACTTTTGACACAGCTTGGAGTAACTTCAAAGGTTGTAAAAGTTACGGGAGCGAAGGATCCTGACGAATACATAAAAAAATATGGTGCAGACGGATTCAAAAGACTTCTTTCTTCCGCAGACGGAGAAATTGATTTTCTTATAACAAAAGCCTTAGGCGGAATTGACCTTTCAGTTTCAGAAAACAAACTGAAAGCCGTTTCAGACGTTTGCGACCTTCTTTCAAGCCTTTCTTCCCTTGCGGAAAGAGAAATATATGCATCAAGAGCCGCAGAGCTTCTGAACGTGAGCAAAGATGCTATAGTTGAGGGAATTGCAAAGCGAAGAAAGAGAAACGCAAGAAAAGACAGAAAAGAATTTGAAAACAAACAAATATTATCAACAATGGGCACGGGCGACAGAGTGAATAAAGACAAGCTTTCAATGCCCGCAGAAGCATTGCTTGAAGAAAACCTTTTGGGAATACTTTTAACCCAGCCCGACCTTTATAAAAGTGCTAAAGGAAGAATAAACGAAGATATTTTCTTTACAGAGTTTGGAAAAAAGATTTTTGGAATATATAAAAATGATTTTGAAACGGGAACAGAACCTGTTTTATCAAACGAAGCCCTCTCAAAAGAAGAGATTTCCATTCTTGCAAAGCTAATTGCTATTCGTCATTCGAAAACCGACAACACCCTTGAAACAGTTTTGAAAATCATTACCTCGCTTGAAAACAAAAAACAAAAAAA
The DNA here is from genome assembly GCA_045578045.1 of Eubacteriales bacterium. Classification (GTDB taxonomy): domain Bacteria; phylum Bacillota; class Clostridia; order Oscillospirales; family CAG-382; genus SIG653. Next base: position 5,152 of record JAZNJM010000026.1, read on the forward strand.
CGAGGTTGACAAAGCAATATCAAGCGATGACGAAAGCACACGTAAGGAAGCGTTGGCAAAATATCTTGATTCACTAAGAAAAAATAATAAATAATATACGTTAAAAAAGATTAAGGAGATAAGAAAATGACAGAAGAAAAAAAGATTACCCTGTTAGGATTTATAGATGCGTGTAAATCCAAAGGCTCCATTAACTCTTGCGACATTCTTGATGCTATTGACAGCTTTGACTGTTCTATTGAAGATCTTGAAGTTGCATACGAAATGTTTGATTCAAACGGAATTGAAGTTTCAAACGACTATGGTCCTGACCTTGCAGAGCTTCAAGGCGGTTTTGAAGAAGTTGACCAAAGCGAATATGACAGCGAGGACGTTGACGTTCTTTTGGCACAGGAAGGACTTTCTATTGATGATCCCGTTAGAATGTATCTTAAAGAGATAGGAAAAGTTCCTCTCCTCTCAGCTGATAAAGAGCTTGAACTTGCAAGTCGAATGGCACAAGGAGACCAAAAAGCGAAAGACCAGCTTGTTGAGGCTAACCTCAGACTTGTAGTTAGCATTGCAAAAAAATATATTAACAGAGGAATGTTTTTCCTCGACCTCATTCAAGAAGGAAACCTTGGTTTGATGAAAGCCGTTGAAAAATTTGACTACGGCAAGGGATATAAATTCTCAACGTATGCAACATGGTGGGTTAGACAAGCAATAACGAGAGCTATTGCTGATCAGGCAAGAACTATAAGAATCCCCGTTCATATGGTTGAAACCATAAATAAGGTTTTAAGAGCATCACGTCAGCTCCTTCAAAAATTAGGAAGAGAACCAACCTCTGAGGAAATTTCAAAAGAAGTTAATCTCTCTCCCGAAAGAGTAAGAGAAATACTTAAAATATCTCAGGACCCCGTTTCCCTTGAAATGCCCATTGGTGAAGAAGAAGACAGCCATCTTGGAGATTTCATAGCAGACGAAAGCACTCCTTCTCCATCAGAAGCTGCTTCATATATTATGCTTCATAAAGCACTTTTTGAAGTTCTTAAAACCTTAACTCCAAGGGAAGAACAGGTTTTAAAGCTCCGTTTTGGACTTATTGACGGAAAACAGCGCACCTTAGAAGAAGTTGGAAAACAGTTTAAAATAACCCGCGAGAGAATCAGACAAATTGAAGCAAAAGCATTAAGAAAGCTCCGTCATCCTGCAAGAAGCAGAAAACTTAAAGACTTTATGGAATAATACATAAAATAGAATTTGAAGGGAATGAACATTATGCAAAACCAGCTTAAATGTATTTTAGAAACAGCAAAAGAAAAAATTGCCTCTGTTCCTTCAACGGAAGCACTTGAAGGACTCAGGGTTGAATATTTAGGTAAAAAAGGCGCACTCACGACTATTCTCAGACAAATGGGTTCTCTCTCGGCAGAAGAAAGACCTATTGTTGGTGCATTGGCAAACACCGTAAGAGGAGAAATTGAAGAAGCCATAAAGGAAAAAGCATCCGATTTAAAAATAGCAGAGCTTTCAGCCAAGCTCGAGAAGGAAAAAATTGATATAACGCTTCCTTCTAAAAAGCCATATTTAGGAACACTTCACCCACTTGCACAAGTTGAACGTGAATTATCAGAAATATTTATCGCTATGGGCTTTAGTATTGCAGAAGGTCCTGAAATTGAAAAAACGTATTACAATTTTGATGCTCTCAACGCTCCATCAGACCACCCATCAAGAGAGCCATCTGACACGTTTTATATTGGCGAAGACATTCTTCTCAGAACGCAAACGTCTCCTGTTCAGATAAGAACGATGGAGCATAAAAAGCCTCCAATCAGAGTTATCTCTCCTGGACGTGTTTACAGATGCGATGCTGTTGACGGAACACATTCTCCTATGTTCCATCAGCTTGAAGGACTTGTTGTTGATAAAAACGTAACCATGGGCGACCTTAAAGGCACTCTTGACAAATTCGCAAAAATCTATTTTGGCGAAAACACGAGAACACGTTTCCGCCCACATAACTTCCCATTCACAGAACCATCCGCTGAAGTTGACGTTAGCTGCTTTATGTGTGGCGGAAAAGGATGCCGACTCTGTAAGGGAGAAGGTTGGATTGAAATACTTGGTGCGGGAATGGTTCATCCAAACGTTCTTTCAGCTTGTGATATCGATCCAGACGTATATTCAGGCTTCGCCTTCGGCGTTGGACTTGAACGCGTTGTTATGATAAAATACGGAATTGAAGATATGCGTTATCTCTATGAAAACGATGTCAGATTCTTGAAACAGTTCTAAGGGCAAAGGGGGAAAACATATTATGATAGTATCTCTTAATTGGTTAAAGGATTACGTTGATATAAATGAAGAACCAAAGGAATTTAGCGAAAAGCTCACTATGAGTGGAACAAAGGTTGAAGGCTTTGAGGTTTTGGGAAGCGATATAGAAAACGTTGTTGTTGGAAAAATAATAAAAACCGAAAAACATCCCGATGCGGATAAGCTCACAATTTGCACAATAGATATTGGAAAAGAAGAGCCCGTTATCATCGTTACGGGTGCGCAGAACATTTTTGAAGGTGCATACGTTCCAGCAGCTCTTCATAATTCTAAGCTACCTGGTAGAATTAACATAAAGGCATCTAAGCTCAGAGGCGTTATGTCAAACGGTATGCTTTGCTCTATCTCCGAGCTTAACCTCACAACCCACGATTGCCCTGAGGCTATTGAAGACGGAATATATATTCTTGACGATACACACGCTCCTGGAACGGATATAAAAGAAGCTCTTATGCTTAACGATACGGCTGTTGAGTTGGAATTGACCTTCAACCGTCCCGATTGTCTTGCTCTCACTTCTGTTGCAAGAGAAAGTGCGGCAGCACTTAAAACAGAGTTTAAAGCTCCGAAAATGTATGAAATTCCAGAAGGAAACGAAATCAACGATTATCTTTCTGTTAAGGTTGAAAACACAACTCTTTGCCCACGATACACCGCAGCAGTTGTTAAAAACGTTAAAATAGGTCCTTCTCCCCTTTGGCTTAGAAGAAGACTCAGAACGGCTGGCGTGAGACCTATAAACAATATTGTTGACATAACAAACTACGTTATGCTTGAATATGGACAGCCTATGCACGCTTTCGACTATGAATTTTTAAAGAGCAAACAAATTATAGTCAGAAACGCAAAAGAGGGAGAAAAAATAACAACTCTTGATAGCACGGTTCACGAGCTTAATTCCAATATGCTTTGTATTGCAGACGGAGAAAAACCCGTTGCATTGGCTGGAATTATGGGTGGTGAAAACAGCGAAATAAATGAAAACACAGTAACGGTTGTTTTTGAATCTGCCAATTTTGACCGTTCTTCCATAAGAAGAACCGCAAGAACCTTAGGAATGAGAACTGAAAGCTCAAACAAATTTGAAAAAGGACTTCCCGCTTTCAATACGTATCCTGCTCTTATGAGAGCTTTGGAATTAACAGAAATGCTTGGTGCGGGTGAGGTTGTTTCGGGAGTTATTGACGTTCTCAACACAGATATAGGAGAAAGAAGAATTCCTTTTGATATAGACAGAATCAATACCCTTATAGGAATTAACCTTTCAACAGAAGAAGCGGCAGAGCTTCTCAGACCTTTAGATCTTATTGTTGACGGAAAAGAGCTTATTGTTCCCCCATACCGTTATGATATGGAAAAAACAGCAGATATAACCGAAGAAATTGCAAGACTTTACGGATTTGATAATATTCCCGCAACACAGTTCAGCGGAAGCATTGAAGAAGGCGGATACACAGAAAAACAAAAATTCCGCTTAAATGCAGAAGACAGAGCTGCTTCTATGGGCTTTTGTCAGGTATATACCTATTCGTTCATTTCTCCAAAAGCATATGATAAACTTTGTATTGAACAAGACAGCGAAAAGAGAAACAGTATAACCCTTCTCAATCCATTAGGTGAAGAAAACTCCGTTATGAGAACAACAGCTCTTGCTTCTGTTCTTGAAGTTATGGCGTATAATGCAAACAGAAAAGCTGAAAACATTATGCTTTTTGAAAATGCAACTGTATATGAAAAAGCAGAAGACGGTATGTCAAAAGAAAGAAAACAGCTCGTTCTCACCTTTGGAAAATGTGCAGACTACGATTTCTATACAATGAAAGGCTTCGTTGAAAGCATATTTGAAGCTCTTAGAGTTGATATAAACAAGGTTTATGCTTCTTCTGATCCTTCTTTCCACATAGGAAGACAAGCAACTATAGAAACAAAGGGAAAAGCTGTTGCCGTTTTAGGACAAATTAACCCCGTTGTTGCTGAAAATTTTGAGCTTCCTGTTAATACCTATGCCGCAGTTATTGAGCTTGACGCTTTATTTGAAGCAAGAAAAGTTGAAAAATCCTTCAAAAAACTTCCTGCTTTCCCTGCAATAGAAAGAGACCTTGCTTTAATAGCAGACGATGCTTTGGAATGTGGAACAATCATTTCAACAATTGAAAGCTCAGGCGTTAAAACCTTAGAAAGCGTAAAAGTTTTTGACGTATATAAAGGAAAAGGCGTTGAAGAAGGCAAAAAGAGTATCGCATTCAGAATAACCTTCAGAAATTCTGAAAAAACTCTTAACGATGAAGAAGCAGATAAGGCAACGCAGAAGATTTTGAAAAAGCTTTCCACAGAGCTTGGAATAGAGCTCAGAAGATAATAAACAGATAATCCAAGGGAGGTTTAAAAATAATGGCACAGCAAAACACGAGATTTGTTAAAAAAACTGCCGCAGATTATATTGCGGAATCCGATTCGGATAGAAAAACCATAGAGGTTTTGAATACAGTCTTTGACGCTCTCATAGCAAAGGGCTGTTATGATCCCATAAACCAGCTTCACGGATATATTATCTCTGAAGATCCAACGTATATAACAAGCCTTAATAATGCAAGAACCTTGATAACGTCTGTTGATAAAGACGATATCATTCGAATTCTTCTGAAAGAGTTTTTGAAAAACAAGGTTGCAGAAGAAAATAAAAAAACAGAAAGAAGGTAGGTTTTATGTCAGATACAACTAAAACTTCGGGAAAAGTTTTGATGTATAAGGGAAAACCCTTAGTCAGACAAGGAAACGTTCTCTATTACGGTTCACCTGAAGAAAAAGCAATTTTATATATGAATATTCTTGAATCACAAAAAATCGGCGACCTTTCCGTTGCAACAAAGGTTGAGGTTCAAATTCATAAAACGGAAAAGAATTTAAGCAACAGCGAAAAGATTATAAAAAAATGCGAAAAAAAATCTTTCTATGAAGCATTTGATATTGGAATGATCTGGCTTGAGCGAGAATTAAGACCAAAACAAGATAAATAAGATTTTCTTTCAAAAAATTCTTTTTAATAAAATGAAAGAAAAAAAGGCAATTTTATATGATGAAAGATACAAAAAAGCCAAAAACACCCTCTCCTGTTACAAGATGTGAAAGCTGTGAGTTTTACGATTATGATGAAGACTCAGATTCCTATTGTTGCACAGTGGGTTTAGATCAAGACGAATACGAAAAGTTTATGTCATTTACGGATTTCAGTTGTAGATATTATAGATTCTATGACGAATATAAAACCGTTCAAAAACAAAACTGATTCAATTTCGGTTATTGAATTTTAAAACATATTTTTCTTAATAAAAAACTGAGTTTGGAACGTTTATCCAAACTCAGTTTTTTAGTTTAAATATATAAGTTTAAAGAAAATTGAAAAAAACTACTCATTATTCATAAAGGTTAAAATCACCTAAAAAATGAGATTTCAGTCTGAGATAATCAGAGCTTGAAAGGCTTCCGTCTTTGTCGGCATCAGCGGCTAAATAATAAGCGCCTTCAAGAGTTATCTGAGAAAGGAGTGCAGATTTCAAACGAAGATAGTCCGTTGAATCAATCTCACCGCTTCCGTCAACGTCTCCGAGAATAACAATAACAGCCGAGTCAAGAACAGTATCCTTATCTTTCAAAAGAATCGAAGCACCCGTTGAAACGTTACCTTCTATAACCAAACCTTCATTTTCAAAGTTTGCAAAAACAGCCTCTTTTGTTTCTTCGCTTTTAACGTTCAAAAGCATTCCGTCTTTCAAAAGGTATTTTGAACTTGATTTTAAAGAAAGCGTTTTTTCTGCTTTCATAATTTTCTGAACGGGATAAGCTCCGTTTACGTATGAAAGAGTTTTCCACTGTCCGAATTTATTCAAATCTGAAACAGAATTTTTCAGTTGTTCTTCCGTCTTTGAAATTCCAGAGCTAACCTTGTATGAACCTTTTGTAAGGTTGCTGAAATAATACGTTTTGTCAACAATTCCTCTGTTTATTCCAACAACTCCGCCGCTTTCGTCTCCAGACGTTATAGTTGAAACGGCATAACCACCAACAACAGAACCATAGTTATCTCCCGCAATTCCACCTGAACAGAATTTTCCGTTTACGTTTCCGTTGAAATAGCAATTAACAATAGAACCTTTATTAAGTCCAACAATTCCGCCAACGGCTTTATCGGTGAGAGAGGCGGTTATATAAACTCCAAAATGGTCAGAAACGAAACCACCGTATGAATCTTCATTGCAAACCTTATACGTCAGAATATCCATATCGTAATCATCAACGTATATATAGTCTATAAGTGAAGAGCCAGAAAAAGAAGTGAATGCGTTAGATGTAAGTGTTCCTGCCGGGGAAAGCATCTTATCAGCAACCGTTCTTGAATCAGAAAGATACGTTTTAATAACGTCGTGAGGAACGGTGTTAGGTTTGGAATTAAAATCTCCCGTGAGGAAAGCGGATATTTGCTCATATCCAAGGCCTATATATTTTTCTTCCAGAAGTTTCATTTTTGAAACTATCAATTCCATTCCTCTAACTCTTGCATAAAGGCTTTTGTTGTCAAGATGTGTATTAAAAGCTAAAATAATTTTACCCGAAGTTTTTTCTTGCAATACGGCATAACTGCAAGTTCTGTAATATGCTGAGTTCCAAGATTTAGACTCAACATCAGGAGTTTCTGAAAGCCAGAAAGATGCTTGTTCAAGACAGTTGAATTTAGATTTTTTCCAATAGAGAGGAGCAGCTTCTTGAGAGCTTGTTGCTCTGTATATAAACTCTTTGTTATAATCCTTTAAAATGGTGTCAAGCTGTGTTTTCCACGCAGACGTTACCTCTTGCATACCGATTATATCGGGAGAATAATTCGCCAAAAAAGTTTTCACCCTTGGAAGTCTGTCTGAAAGAGCGTTTGGAGAAGGATCGTTTGGAGTTCTTATATTAAAGGACATAATACCAATTTCAGCAGTTTGAGAATTTGAAGTGATTTTTCCGTTTAAACCACAGTTATAAACAACACCGCCTTTGTTATATCCAACAATACCTCCGAGGTTTGAATCGCCTTTAATGTTGCTATTTTCAAAAAACAGATTTTTAACTATACCACCGTTTAAATAACCAATGAATCCTCTATTATCCTCAGCGGCTTCAATCGTCTGGTTGCTTATAATATATCCGTTTCCGTCAAAAACGCCCATAAAAGGATATTTGCTTGTTCCAATGGGAGAAAGAGACGTTTTTGAAAGATTTAAGTTAGCTCCGAGCTTTATATACAAAGATGAAGTTTCTTTTCCGTTGTTTATTTCAGAAACAAGGTTGGAAAGCTCTGAAACAGATGAAATCAACGTTTCTTTTCCCCATTTTGCATAAAAGGTTTTATTACCCAAAGAATTTTTTGAAATGCAAACAGCGGGGCTTGTTTTCATTCCTGAATCTTCATACCAACCCATAAAAACGTATCCGTTTTTCGTTACGTTTTGAGGAAGAATTGTGCTAACGGAAGGATAATATAATTTTGCATAATCTTCTCCAATAACACCGCCATTAAGAACGTATGAAATTGAATATTGAGGTTCTGTAACCTTTAAAACTGTTGTTTTGTTCAATATTGCGGGTGTGGTTGCATAGAAGTTTTCGCCTTCCATAACTGCAACTTTTTCTCCGCTGTTTCCATATATAGTTTTAGTTGAAAGTTCTTCTCCCGTTTTTTCGCTTTGAGCTTTTATTTTGCTTACAACTGCATATCCATCGTTTTCGGTTTTAAGGAAAGGGAAAAGAGGAGTGTCTGTAAACACTTTTTTATTGCTCACAGTTCCGCTTAAGGTGTTGAGCTTGCAAGCTAAAATGCTTTTCGTCATAGAAATGAAAGAATACGCTGTTCCTCCGTTTACGCTCGTTGTTTCGCTGAGATAAAAACAAGAATCAAAAGCTGTTGTATATTCTTCATTCGTTCTGATTAAGGCTGTATATGATTCCGGTGCGGTAACAGTTCCAACGTTAAAGCATCCAACTGCAATAACGTTATCCTGTCCCCAGCCTGAAATTCCAGCCGCCGCCTTTACCTTTGCGGTTATCGTTCCAAAATTATAGCAATAATGAAACTCGCTTGAATATCTCGAAACTCCCGCAATTCCACCGCATCCGTCAACGCCTGCCGTTGTGGTTATGTCAGCACCGTTATAACAGCCTTTGAAAACACAAGAGTCGCCATAACCCGTAATTCCCCCAGCTCTGTTGTTTGCTGTAACAGAGCCGTTGAATATTCCAACCTTTTCAAAATAAGCGTCTTTAGAAGAACCAAAAAGACCTGCTCCGTTTAAAGAGGTGTTGTTAACGTTCAAATTAAAGATTTTGAATCTGTTTCCAATAAAAGAACCTGAAAACGATTTTGTATAACCACTTCCCGAACCATATATTCCAATAGGAGTATGAGAAGCGTTGCCCATATCGATATCGTGAATCATATAAATCGTTTTTTCCGCAAGAGTTCCTTTTCCGCCGTTTATATAAGAACCAAGAGCTTTAAAGCCGTCGAAATTCGTTACAACGTATTCAGAAGCAGAAACGGAATCAATGGCAGACACGTTTGGTATTGAAAGAGTAACCGTTAAAGTTGCAGCCGAAGCTGGCATTGTATACGTGTTATTTGATATACTTCCACTGCTTGAAGAAAGAGTGCAAGTTGAAGAACCAGCCGCAACAGTATATTTATCTCCTGCGTTCATATACATCTTTACGCTCGTTGAACCACCGTCTGAGGTTTTTGTTTTAACGGTAAGAGGATAAACTCCAACGTTTTCACCAAGCACAGGGAAATATGCACCCTTTTTCCAATTTCTTGTTCTTGAAGAAGATGCTCCATTATCAAGAAGATATGCAAGCTCTCCGCTTCCAAGCTGAGCCTTTGTATATTTTTTTGCACCAGCCCAAGAATAAACTGTTCCGCTATGGAAATAGTAGGAGTTTACAATAGCCCCCGTCTTGTTTGCTTCAAGAATACTTGTTGAATATCTTCCAAGGGGATAAACCGTAGTTGCTGAATATCTTCCTGCTTCAAAGCAATTTATAATTTTTCCAACAGTATTTTCATTTTGTCCTTGACACCAGTCTGAAATTCCAGCCGCGTGATCAACGCCCGTAACGGAACCCGCAAAATATGAGTTTTTAACAGTACCGTTGCTCGTGAGTCCTCCCGCAATTCCTCCAACGGATATATCTCCCGTTGAAGCCGCTTCAACTCTTGCACCCGTAACAGAAACTGTACTCCAACAGTTTTCAATAAGACCGCGATTAATACCCGCAATAGAACCAATTCTTTCGCTGTCTGCTGAAACCCTTGCAATTATGCTTCCGCTTTCCATTCCAAGATTTTTAACAACGCCCGATGAAGATATTGCTCCAAAAAATCCCGTGTTAATGCAAAACGTAACCATTTCTATATTTTTTATAGAATTATAGTTTCCGTTAAACGTTCCCGAAAAAGAGGTAAAGGGAACGTAGCTAAAATCCGACATATCAACGTCGCAAAGCAAATTGATAGTAACACCTTTAAAGGTTGTTTCAGAGGCAAGAGAAGAAAACTTCATAATACCTTCTGCGGAGGTTATAACATACTCAGTTTCATCGCTTCTTGAATCATATTCAAGAATGTTTGCAACAGTACTTTCTGCCGCTTTTGACACGCTGAAAGGACAGTATATCAAACACGTTATCAAAGAAAGAAATAAACATAAAGCTCTTTTTTTCATAATTGCCCTCCAATAAATATTATCGTGATTCAGATAATAAAAGAATATTCATTTTTTATTATCTGTCTTTGTCGGTCCCCTGTTTTTATCAATCGTTCCTTTGTTATATTGGTTATACGCTCAACGTATGTATAAAACTAAGGTTTATCCTACTGATAAAAAATATCTTAAATTCATAATATGAGCTTTTTAAAATAAACGCCAATATTTATTAATTAAACTCATATTCTTCAAAGGTATATTCATTAGCCTTTGCAAATTCTTCTGCGTATGAACCTTTTTCCCCTTTGATTTTAAAGTTTTCGGCTTTTCCCGCAAAAGCATTTTTTGCAATTTCTACACAAGATGGGGGAATAATTATTTCTTCTAAACTTTTACTTGACGAAAATGCATATTCTTCAATTTTTTTAAGTTTATCCCCTAAAATAACCTGCTTCAAATTTACGCAACCCACAAAAGCATTCGAATGAATTTCTTCAATCCCTTTTCCCAAATTAACTTTTTCTAAATTTTCGCAAAACGCAAAACATTGTGAGCGAATCTTTGTAACCGTATCAGGAAGAGTTACCTCTTTAATTGATTCGTTTTCATAAAATGCACTCAGGGTCGCATAACGAATCGTTGAATCTTCTGGATTCGATATGTTAACAATAGGGCTTGTTCCTTTATAATAATCTATGTATACGTCAAGTTTACCGTCCGTTTCAGTGCCTGCCGATTTCAAGATAACATCATCCATAACGTTTCCGCTTTGGGAAGAAGAACTATTTTTATCTTCG
>JAZNJM010000027.1:0-35607 GCA_045578045.1 Eubacteriales bacterium
AGAATTAACAGAACCAACCGAGCTGATAAGAATTAACAGAATTAACCGAGCTGATAAGAATTAACAGAACCAACCGAGCTGATAAGAATTAACAGAATTAACCGAGCTGATAAAAATTAACAGAATTAACCGAGCTGATAAAAATTAACAGAATTAACCGAGCTGATAAAAAATAACAGAACCAACCGAGCCGAATTAAGCCGAATTAAATTAATTAATATTCATAGTTATATAGTATAAAAAATAATAATTTTTCTTAAAGATGAGAAAACTACGAATATAACTGAATATACTTCAACAGAGCAATTAATACGACCTTAGTGTTATTTATGCTCAGAAAGGATATTGATTTGAATAGAGAATACAAAAAAGAAAATAAAAAAGAAATATTACACGCCAAAAGAGAATTTGACAACGTCAGAGAGCTTATAGAATTTGCAGGAGAGGAATATGTAAATAAATGTGCGTTTTCCTTTAAGCCCAACCCAAACAAAAGCGATATAAAAAGAATTTCTTTTAATCAGCTTAGAGATGACGTCCGCTCTTTAGGCAGCGAATTGATTTCTATGGGTTGTTCAGGAAAGCATTGTGTTCTCATTGGAGCTTTTTCATATCAATGGGCTTTAACTTATTTTGCAATTCTTTCCGTTGGAGGTATCCTCGTTCCCCTTGATTCAGAATGGTCTGCTGAGGACCTTGCTGATACCGCTTTTAAAGCAGACGCTTCATTTTTATTCTGTGATGAAGACCTTTCTTTGAAGGCTGAAGCAATTGCAAATAAAGCTAACCTTGAAGCTCCACCCGTTTTTCTCAGAGCAAAAGAAAACGAAAGAAATTTAATTTCTCTTAAAGCAAAAGGAGAAATGAAGTTTCTTAAATCCCCAGATTCATATTTTGACGTTAAATTTGATGCAGACGGTCTTTCTCTCCTTGTTTTCACATCGGGAACAACGGGAAAAGGAAAAGGCGTTATGCTTTCTCAAACAGCAATTCTTTCAGACCTTTCAGATATTATTCCGTATATTGATTTTTCAAATAAAACCGTTGGAGTTCTTCCCCCACATCATACCTATGGCTCTTCCGTTATGCTTATCGGACACGTTATGATTGGGTGTGAGGTATATATTTCCGCGGGGCTTAAATATGTTTCTAAAGAGCTTAAAGAACAAAAACCAGGACATCTTATTCTCGTTCCTCTTTATCTTGAAACCTTTTACAGAAAGATTTTATCAACTGTTAAAAGACAAGGAAAAGAAGATATTCTCAAAAAGACTATAAAACTTAGTAACACCATCAGAAAAACGGGAATTGATGTTCGTAAAAAGCTGTTTTCATCTGTGAGAGAAGCCTTTGGCGGTGAGCTGAGACTCGTTATTTCGGGCGGTGCGCCAATTAATTCTGATATAATAGATTTTTTTGAAGCTATTGGTATTTCAACTCTTAACGGATATGGAATAACTGAATGTGCTCCAATAGTTGCTGTTAACAGAAGCAAAAGAAATATTTCGGGAAGCGTTGGACCTGTTCTTGGAATAGATACGGTTAAAATTGATGATCCCAACGAAGACGGAGAGGGAGAGATTCTTGTTAAAGGCTCAAACGTTATGCTTGGGTATTATAAAGACGAAGAAGCAACAAAAGAAGCATTCGATAAAAACGGATATTTCAGAACGGGTGATTACGGTAAACTTGACAGTAATAACGTTCTTTATATAACGGGCAGAAAGAAAAATCTCATAATTCTTTCAAACGGAAAAAATGTTTACCCCGAAGAAATTGAAAGAGATTTAATCGCTGTTCCGGGTGTTCTTGAGGTAGTTGTGTATGAAGGACAGAGCAAACGTGGAATCGCTCAGAATGCAATAGTTGCAGAGATTTTCCCTGATTATGAATATTGCAAAAAGAACGATATTAAAGACGTTAAAATGTATTTGAAAAACTTCGTTGATGAATATAACAAAAAAGCAGTTTCATATAAGAGAATCGGCGTTATTAAAGTGAGAAAAGAAGAATTCCCTAAAAACACTCTCAGAAAAATAATGCGTTTTAAATTAGATATGACTATAGATTAAAAGTAAATAATAAACTTTGTTATACCTGCAAGGCTTTTCTCTTTGCAGGTATTTCAGTTTTAACGGGAAAAATCTTATGATTTTAAGTTTAAAAATGAAAAACGTAAATATGCTGTGATAAAAAGATGAGTTTTTTAGGTGTATACTGAAAAATTCAGTTCTTTTCAAAAAGTTGGGGAAGTTAAAAAATACTGAAAAATGGCATAGAAAACTGCGGATTTTTGTATTGCAAAACTTTATATAAAATGTTATAATGCGAAAAAGAGGTGATATTTGTGGTTGAAAACAGTGTATGGAAAAAAGCTCAAAAAGTAAAACTGCAAGTTTCAGACAATATTTTACCTGAATTTGATATATGGTTTGACAAGAGGATTTCAAAAGACGTTGAAGAAGAGCTTCGGTCTTTTGTGAAGTGGGTGGAAAGAAATTATCGTATTCCTATTACCTTACGTGTTGATTTTGAATATAAACACTATTTGATTAGTCAAAAAGGTAATCGTGTGGGATATTTGTTTTATTGGACTGATTTTTATTCTTACCCTATATTTAACAATAGTGAAGATATTCCACAAATACGCCTGCCTGTGCGGACAGAACACAGTACTACGGAGGAAATTTTATCGTCTTTCATTGAAGCAATGACCGATTATTATGCTTGGATATGTAACGAGATATATGAGGGGAGTGTGATTGACGAAAATGAAGTGGAAGAAATTCTTCAAAAATACTTTCGATCTAAAGGTTAATTTCCCCCTTTTGCAAACTGCAACATAGATTTTTATTGAGTTGAAATAATTGAGTGAATATCTTGCTTTTCCAAAATTTTAAAGAGGGATTTTTACATCGTTTATCTAAATATACTTTTATTTTTATTTTTCAGGAGATAAAATGGAAAAAAATATAGCTAAAGAAAACAAAGTGCCTCGAAAATCAAATATTGAGTTGCTCAGGATAATATCTATTATTATGATTATTATGCATCATATTTCTGTGCATACCCCCGTTTGATTTTCCAACGGATACAATCTCCGTTAACAGATTATGGATTCAGTTTATTCAAATTGGCGGAAAATTAGGTGTTAATATATTTGTTTTGATATCGGGTTATTTTTTGGTAACTGCAAAGTCTGTTAAAACAAATAAAATAATTAAGATGTGGCTTCAATTGTTTACGTATTCCGTTGGAATTTTTTTGATTTTTGTTATTAAGTCTCCTGATACTTTTGGAATAAAAAAACTTTTTGAAAGTGCGTTGCCAATTACCTTTTCAGGATGGTGGTTTGCAAGCGTTTATTTTGTTTTATATTTAGTTTCACCCTACATAAATAAACTACTTAATTCCCTTGATAAAAAAGAATATTTTCGCTTTTTGACGTTGTTACTCTTTTGTTGGTGTATTATTCCAACTATTTTTGGAACGTCTTTGTCTTGGCAGTCAAACTCGTTGCTTTGGTTTGTTTTTATATATTCTTTGGCGGGATACGTTAAACTTCATATTGATATTAATAAAATAAATAGTAAATATTGTTTTATTATTGCATTTATCGTAACCGCTTTAACGTTTTTATCCACCTTTGTTATTGATATCATAGGAATAAGAGTTTCTTCTCTTGCGAGTTATGCCAACTTTTTTTATGATATGCAAAAGCTCCCGATTTTAATTATTTCTCTTATGCTATTTATTGGATTTATAAATATTGATATAGGGTATATGCCCGTGATTAACGTAGTATCATCTGCAACTTTTGGCGTTTATCTTATTCACGACAACATTCATATGAAACATTTTCTTTGGAATACGGTTTTTAAAATGATTTCGTATGAAAACAGTAATGTGTTAATATTATATTCTGTTTTTGTTGTTATTGCGGTATTTATATGTTGCAGTTTAATTGAGCTTTTCAGAATATATTGTATTGAAAAATTCTATATAAAAGCAATTAATTCTTTGTCAGCTAAAATTGATAAATGTTTGGATAAATTATTCGCGAGTAAATTGTTTAAAAAATTCTGAAAGAAAGGGTTTATATTAGAAAAGGAGTGAAGTAAATGAAAAAATACGTTGCAAATTATTTAAAATGGATTGGAATTTTATCCCTGATAAGCATTTTAGTGTTTGCGATTGGGTTTGTTCTCTTCCTTTTTGGTGGATTGAATATTGAAATACCATTGTTACTAACATTTTTGGGCGGAGGCTTTGGCATTCTTTTTGTTGCGGTTTATTTTTCGCAAAAAAGCCGTGTGTTTACAATAGATGAAGAAAAAATTGTTCTTCCGAGAGGCGCATATATAAATGAAAAACTTTCTTTTAGTAAAACGTCTCTAAAAAAGAGTGATATTTGTTTCGTTAAAAGAACGTTTTTCAAAGGTGATAAAATCATTTCAGAAGATGCGTATCTTTATACTGTGAAATTGAAAGACGGAACAAAAGTTACTTTTCCCCTTTATGAATACGGAAAAAAGGCAGAAGAAGAGATTTTTAGTCTGCTGAAAGAGTGTGTTTTCTGATTTATTAAAGTAACTACAACGGAAAAATTGTTTTAAAATAGCATTTATAAAAACGTTTTAAATTATAAAAATGATAGAAAAATGTCTTTAAAAAATATCAAAAAATGAAAGGATTTTTTATTGTGAAAAAACAAATTCAAATTATGGCTTTTATTTCAACAGCAATGATGGCGTTGTCTTTAATTCTTTTGATTATTTCTTTCCCGTTTCAAAAAGAAATTGCTTCATGGATACATGGAGGTAGTGTTATTGAACGTTTTTCGCCATATTTTCCGCTTATGCAATTTTTAAATTGTTTATTGAGAACGGTTTTAGTTGCTCTTTTGATTATTTTTTGCGGAAATAAAAAGAGGGGGATGAAGTTTGAAATACTTATTCTTGTTGCTTTGATAATTGTTTTGCCCATAATAAATTATTTCGTACAAAATAATTATTATCATCCGCAACTTGTGAACGGAGAAATTGACAAAGTGGTGTCATATAATTTAGTCTCCCAAATATCCTCCTATCTTTTACTTCCGTCTGTGTTAGGCTCAGCTCTTGCATACGTTACTTGCGGTATGAGCATTGCTTTTAAAACAATGAATAAAGAACAAAATACAGAGCAGTAAAAAATATTATTGATTTTTCTTCGGTTGAAACGTTATAGAATATAAAAAATGCTGAAAAGGAAAGATTATGTTAGTTCATCAATTTATTAATGAAAATAAACCGAATATGGTTTTTATTCACGGTGTTCTCACTCCTTGGCAAATATGGACACCGCAAATTGAAGCATTTAAAGAAAGCTATAACATATACGTTTTTGCCCTGAACGCCCACACCGAAGAGGTTAAAAGCGAATTTCTTTCTCTTGACGAAGAAGTTTGTGAAATAGTTCAATATTTCAAGATGAAAAATATAGAAGAAATAGAAGTTTTATGCGGTTTGTCCCTTGGTGGAAAAATTGCTTTTGAAGTTTGGAAAAGGGGAAAGATGAATATACATAACCTTGTATTAGATGGTGCTCCTCTTGTTTCTTGTCCGAAATTTGCGGTTAACGTTATGATAAAAAATTATAAAAATATAATCCGTAAATCAAAGGAGAGAGATTCTAAGGTTATTGAAAATTTCAAAAAGTATTTTTTGCCTGAGAAATATTTAGAAAGCTATCTGAAAATAGCTGATTTTATAAGCGATACTTCCATTGAAAACATAGTAAAATCTGCTTTTATTGGGGGCAAGATAGATGGCGTTGAAAGTCATAGCAGGATTCTTTTTATTCACGGAACGAGAGGGAATGAGGTTTTATCAAAGAAATCTGCAAAACTTGTAAAAAAATATTATCCAAAAACAGAGGTTTTATGCTTTAAGGGGGATACACATTGCTATAAAGCTATATATAAGCCTGATGAATGGATAAACGTGTTGAAAAAATTTTTAAGCTGAATTTTTCAGGAGGAACGAAAATGAAAGAGGTTTATTTAAAAGTATTGCTCTATATAAAAAAGGCTTTATCTAAAATAAAAAAGTTTCTTGTTAAAATACGTTTTAAGCGTATAGCTTTAGTTTGCTTTTTAATGGGATTTACCATTGGTATTATTGCTTTAGGTATGAATATATACGTTGTTTCTTCCGTTGACGAAAACGTTTTAACTGTTGAATCTGCTTCAAATCTTGAAAACGTTGATTGTATTATTGTTCTTGGTTGTGGAATAAACGGAGGAAATAAACCGAGTGATATGCTGAGAGACAGGCTTAATTTTGCCATAGACATATATAAAAAGGGCGGAGCACCGAAACTTCTTATGAGTGGAGACCACGGAAGAGTTGGATATAATGAGGTTGGCGTTATGAAGCAATACGCCATAGATAAAGGAGTTCCCTCAGAGGATATTTTTATGGACCACGCGGGTTTTTCAACCTATGAAACGATGTATAGAGCAAAAGCCATTTTTCAAGCTGAAAAGGTTATAGTTGTAACTCAGGAATATCATCTGTTCAGAGGAATGTATAACGCTGAAAAACTTGGAATGGAGTCATACGGCGTTGCATCTGACGTTTATGGATATCAAGATAAGTTTTACCGCGAAACGAGAGAGGTTGTTGCAAGATGTAAGGATTTTTTATGGTGCGTTTTCAAGCCTGAACCAACGTATCTTGGAGAAGCGATTCCTGTTAGCGGAAACGGAGATGCAACAAATGACTATTAGCGTATCAGCGAAAAAATATTGATAAACTGACGTTGAAATAATATTGATAGACTGATGCTTAAAAAATGGACATACGGATGCTTGGAAATAATATGGATATACAGACATTTGGATATATTGAAAGTAAATTTTATAATTTAATATTGAATATTGAGAAAAAACCTGCCGCTTTTGCTGGAGAATGTTCTTTGCCTCTTGTTGCTGAGGAGATAAGAAATATAATAAAAGCTGTTCAATATGTTTTCGGTGTTAAAATTGATTTTGAACTAAAATTCAAGGAATACGTTTTAGAATATTTCGGCAAACACTATTCTATAAAGGAAAAAAATTGGTCATACAAAAGCTGGGACGAAATAATCTGTTTTTTTCATCTTTTTAAAGAACACGCCCTCCAACAATTCTTTTCTGTTTTTCGTGAATTTGTGGAACGCTCAGAGTTTAATACGGAAATTTCAGACTGTAATATAATCCCTTTAGAGAAAAGCGGAAGGGAAATTTTAAAAAATTACATTGATGACGTTGAAAAAGAGCCAGATAAATATTTGGATAGAATTTCTTTGAAAAACTTTTTTTCTTCCATAAAAGCTCTTGAATACGTTATATACTTTTTTTCCGGTGAAGAGTGTTTTGACGTTTTTGATGGCTTTTTGGAATACGTTTGCATTTTTTATTCTGAAAAATATGGAATTGATGATTCAAGTTTCTTTGCTTCAAGAAATTGGGGAAGCATTATTTCCTTTTTCTCTAAGAATGATAAAGAGGCTTTTTATACTTTTTTTGTTCTTTATGAAAGATATGATTCAAAAAAAACTGAAAAAGACTATAAAAAAATATGGGAACATACGTTATTTTCCCTTTGATTACTCTATTTTAAGGATGAATTTAAGATAAATAGAGCTTTTAAAAAATGTAAAAAGCGTTGGCGAAAACTAAGAAATTGTGTTAAGGCTTTCTTTGCGTTGGTAAGATATGTAAATAATCATTCTACGTTTAATATAATATTTATTATTAAAAACGAAATCTCATTGATTATATATCAGTGGGATTTTTCTTTTTTAACAAAACTCAAACGTTTCTCAAAAATTACAAAAACATTAATTGTATATAATTCAGTTGTTCGGTGAGGGAAGTTAAAAAAACTTGCAGAAAGGTTTGAAATTAACAAAACACAAACGTTTCTCAAAAATTACAAAAACAATAATTGTATATAATTCAGTTGTTCGGTGAGGAAAATTAAAAATTTTAAGAAAGGTTTGAAATTAACAAAACTCAAACATTTCTCAAAAAAATCGCAAACAACCTTGAAGTATAATAAAATCACAAAATTAAGAAAAGTTTTTAAAGCAAGAAAAACCGCAGAGGACAAAAAAAGACATTTTTCATAAAAAATTGGACAAACAAGGAGAGAACAGAAATGAAACAAGATACAACGTTTACCTACAAATACTCAGCAGAAGAAAATAAAGAGATAAAGGAAATTAGAAATAAATATCTAAAAGATGAAGAAAGCAAGGTTGAAGAGCTTAAACGTATGGATTCAAAGGTTAAACGCCCTGCTAATGTGTTTGCATACGTTTTCGGAAGCATTGGCGCTATTATTATGGGTAGTGGTATGAGCCTTGTTATGACTGACATTTCCGAAACGGTTGGAATTGAAAATCCTATGCTTTACGGTGTTGTAATTGGGGTTATTGGTATGCTTATGGCAATAATAAACTATCCCATTTATAAAAAAATTCTTGGAAACAGACGAAAAAAATATGCAGATAAAATCATTGCTTTAAGTGATGAAATTATGAAAGGTTAAAGGTAAAAAAAGATGGCAAACTTTTTTAAAAAGGCATTTTCGGATATGAAAGAAAACGCAAAAGCACAGCACGAGGTTGACAGGGCTAATTTTGAAGCAGCTAAGGCAGAAGCAAAAGCAAATTTTGAGGAAAACAAGTTTCATAACACATATGCAAAGGCAAAAGTTGATGCTAAGAAAAGCTGGGATGATGCTCATATGACTCCCGCTGAAAGAAATACAAAAATGCAAAAAGACCGTGAAGAACAGATTGCACAGGCAAAAGCAAGAACAAAAGCCGCTAATAAACGATACGAAGCCGCAAAGAAAAAATAAGTAATTTGAGCTGTTATAAATGTGAAAAAACGCATTTGTAACAGCTTTCTTTTATGGGTAAACGTTTTTGCTATTCTTGTATAGGTAAACGTTTATGATATTATTTTATAATATTGCCTTTGTGCCATATCTTTTTATATACGGATATGTTTTTTGCTAATCTTTTATATATTTTTTTAAAAACCGCAAAACGTAAACAAAACCTTAACATTTATATGATATACTATATAAAAAATATAGTAGTTAATTGTAAGAGAGGGAAATATTATGTTTAAGATACTAATCCTTGAGGATGATAAGGAATTAAATAAAACTGTTTGTTCGTTTTTGAATCACAGCGGATATGAGGCTGTAGGGTGTCTTAATGCCAATGATGCTTACGATGCACTTTATGAAAATATATTCGACCTTATTGTATCTGATATTATGATGCCCCATATAGACGGCTTTGAATTTGCAAGAAACGTAAGAGAGCTTAATGAAGATATACCAATTCTCTTTATGACTGCCCGTGATGATATTGCTTCTAAACAAAGAGGCTTTCGTATTGGAGTTGACGATTATATGGTTAAACCTATCGACCTTGACGAGTTGTTTTTACGTATAGGGGCACAGCTTCGCCGTCTTGACTCCAACGTAACAAAAAAAGCAACGACAGTTTCACTTATTTTTGGTGTTATAGGTGCTCTTGTTATGGGAGCTGGAATGAGCCTTGCGATGACTGACGTTGGAAAGATAATCGGACTTTTGGATAGTGTTGCAATGCTTGTTGGAGTGTTAATTGGAATTGTTGGTATTTTGCTTGTTTGCCTCGCTTATCCAATATATAATTATATCGTTAAGAGAGAACGGGAAAAAATCGCTCCCGAAATTATAAGAATTGCTGACGAACTATTGAAATGATTCAGGAGGTAGGCAATAGGCAATAGGCAGTAGGCATTAGGCATTAGTGAATGAGGAATTAGGAATTAGGAATTAGGAATTAGGAATTAGGAATTAGGCAATAGGCATTAGGCAATAGGCATTAGGCATTAGGCATTAGGCATTAGTGAATGAAACCTTTTTCGCTTTGCTCAAAAGCTAATCAAATTGAAAAATGAAAGTTGAAAATTTTTGATTCTATAAATCAATTTTACATTTTTAAAAATTGTCAACTTTTTTTGTTACACATCAATTCTTCATTCTTCGTTCCTGACTCTTAACAGGTAATGGGGAACAAGAATAAGTTTGCAAAAAATTTACAAAAAATTTATCATCAGGATTGAAAATCTGCTTGATTTGTGGTATAGTTTATGTTTTAATTAAAATTTAGGAATGAATGAAAGTTTTCTACCCAAATGTTAAAAACTGCAATTTATTATATTAAATTATAATATTTTTGGTATAAAATTATAATATTTTTGGTATAATATTTCAGTTTTTGCGGGGAGGTAAAAAACTTTCCTTAACTCCGCGTTTCACACTTTTAAAATAATTTAAATTAAAACAGCTTTTGAACAAAGCGAAAAAAGGAGGACAAACAACGTGAATAAAACTTTAATCGTTGCAAAAACAACAGCCTTACTATTGTCGTTCATTGTTATTTTTTCATCAATTTCGGCAGATGTTCAGGCTACAGGTATTTTAGAAGAATTTCTTGGTATCTCATTTTATCATTTTCATTATTTAGATGAAAATGGCAAAGAACAAGAAAACAGCTTTCATAACTGGGGTTCTAAAGACGAAGAGAAAAATGGTATCAAAATCGTAAAAGAATCAAATAAAATAAAAGTTGTAATTGATGCCGATTCCAACGAGCTCTATATGAAATGTAAACCCGCTATGCTGTGGATGCATAAAGCTGACAGCTTTTCTGATATAACCAAATGGACTGATATTGATAAATGGTACACCAATAAATTAGAAGAAACTTTCTTGTTGTGTGCTATTGAAGATTATACTCAAGACTGTGAAATTGTAATTGATGTTCCGGTTAGATTTCAATTAAGTGTAAACGGCATCTTGAATGGCGGATATTATGAGCTTGAATTTTATAGTGAAGATTGTATTCCTGAAAAGTTAAAGTATGCTTATGCACCTCAAACATATTCAATTGAAGAGCTTGAAGAATATATGAAAGTCGAAATGAACGAGAACGTTGCCGATTATTATAATGCAGATTCCGGCTTCAGGTCTGATGTTGATGGCTTTGCGTTTCGTAATACAGATTATGTAGATGCCGGTGGCTGCTGTTCCGGTATTGCCGCAATAACAACCGCAAAGTATAACGGATTTAACTTAGTAAAAGATTTCAAACAAGATAGCAAAGAATATTCTGCATCTAATGTATATACTTGGTATCCATATATTTATGATGATGCCCCTATTCACCAATTACAACTTGATGATAAAGAGTTTTTAATTAAAACTTCTCCATCACTTAATATGCAAGAAAACGGCATAGCTAAGGCGTATCCTCTCGCATACTTTTCTGACAGTTCAGAAGGAGACGAAACGTTTTATCAATTATTAAACTATTATCAATTAATAAACAATATAGCTGTTTTGACAAAAGGTAATTTTAGATTTAAAGAAATAAAAATTTCACACCTTGAAAATCGTTGGAGCATTATAGATTATGTTGCAAGCTATTTAAGACAAGGAAAAGCAGTATCCGTTAATATTTCCAAGCCTAACTCCGGTCATACGATTGTTGGTTACAAAATGGAACAAATTGATGAAGATACATTCAGGCTTTATTGTTATGACAGCAATTTCCCAGACGATATGCAATTACAATACATTGAAGGCAAGGAACGTAATATGGATATTGATGAGGACGGAGCATATAAAAACGTTGCTTGGGGAAAGAGAGACGTGTATATTGATTTCACAAAAAAAACAATTGTTGGTAAACATTCTTTATTAACCCAGAAGGAATATGAAGTGTTTGAGTTTGATTCTTCTCATACAAGTTTCAATACTAATTCTTCCGAGGGGACAATAACTTTCACCATTTGTGAGGGAGAGGAATTCAGAGTTTTTAATTACGGTAGCAAAGCAAACGAAAACATTGCTTACCGTGCTTTCCCAGTTATTCTTTCAGACAAAACGGTACAAATCAGAACGTTTGCATTTTATAAGAATGGTGAAGTTGTTGAAGTTACAAACTCTATAAATACAACAGTAAAAATGAATTATAACTTTATAGGCTGGTATAAAATCAAAGATTCTAAAATCACGTTGACAAAGGATAATTATAAGTTCGATAACAACGGCGAAAAGTATATTGAATGTGTTGTTACATACGATAATCATACAGATAGCTTTGGCTCTGTTCAGGTTAGAATTCCAATTTCTTGATGGAGGAAATGTTTATGAAAAAGAATATCTATTTGGCATTAGTGCTTATTTTAGGCATTTCCTTTTGCTCGTGCAAAGGAAAGACGAATAATAACGAATCTGAAAATAATGAAAGCTCCTCAATATCAATTTTAAGCGAAGAGGTAGAAAACAATAGCGAAGAAACATCAACAGAAGAACCACCAAAACCTATACTTGGTGAGGAAGTTGAATTAGAAAAAGTAACTTTATTTGATCAAAAAATTCAAATATACACTGCTGAAAATCTTCCGAGAGAATATAAGAAAGCCGATTTCGACAACGATGGCTTAATGAACAGAGACGAAATTTCAATTGGCACTAATATGTATAAGCTGGATACTGACGGCGATGGTATCAGCGATTACGAAGAAAATCGCTCAAAGAAAACAGATCCAACAAAATGGTCAACTCGTGATGACGGTATATCAGATTTAGAATATATGATTATAAACGATTCTGAATTTAAAGAAGAATATACCCAACCAAACGCAAATGGTTTCAGAATATATCTTTCAAAGCCAGAAGATAGATTGTGGATGATCACTAAAACATATACCGATGTATTTAACGACTTAGAAACTATTTCCGAGGCTTTTCAAATTAAATGTTTCAGCGGTAAAATTGCAATTGATTGTAGTAAATATGTAGATGACGTTGCAAACAGTATTGCTGTTTATAAGGATGTAAACGGAAAGGCTACTAAAGTTGAGTGCAAAATTTGTGAAAACAAATTAGTCGAGTTTAATCTCAACGAAAACGATATATTCGTTGTTGTTTACGAAGAAAAATAAATTTTTTCTCAAACTTATACACCATAGGGGTTGTTGCAAGCGGAAAAAAGAATTGCACTTGCAACACCTTTTTGGATTATCGTAGAATAATGATGTAAAAAATCTTCAAAAAGTGAACAAAAATTGCATAACGAAAAAAGAGATTGCCCCTGCTAATTTGGCGGGGGCAAAAACTGAGGCATTATAGAAATATTATAATTAAAAAATAATAAGTGGTGGTTTTCAATTGGGAGAAAAACTTTCCTTAACTTTCAATTTTCAACTTTTGACTTCCAATTTTTACGACTCCACACTCCACTCTCTAAACTCCAAACTATTAAAAATTTTCAATTATAAAAATTAGCTTTTGAGCAAAGCGAAAAAGGTTTCATTTATTCCTAATTCCGAATTACGAATTATGAATTATGAATTATGAATTATGAATTATGAATTATGAATTATGAATTATGAATTAAACTCTCCACACTCCACTCTCTAAACTCCAAACTATTAAAAATTTTTAATTATAAAAAATTAGCTTTTGAGCGAAGCGAAAAAGGTTTCATTTATTCCTAATTCCTAATTCCTAATTCCTCATTAAAAAAGTTCCTAATTCCTCATTAAAAAAGTTTCTATAAAAAGCGGTTTTTCTGAAAAAAAACCTAAAAAAATTGAAAAAAACGAAAACGAAAACAAAGAAAAAAACGAAAACGAAAAAACCTAAAAAAAATAAAAAAAGTTGAAAAAAGGTATTGACAAATGGAAATAAATGTGGTATATTATACGGGCGGACGTGAGAGGGGCATAAAAAACCGAATAAATCAAACGTCTAAGTTCTGTTAGCTCAGCCGGTAGAGCACTTGACTTTTAATCAAGGGGTCCGGAGTTCGAATCTCCGACAGAACACCATAAAAAACGACTTGTTTAGGCAAGTCGTTTTTTTGTTTTCTTTTTTTGTGTATTTTGACGTTTTGCTTTATAATATTTTAGTTTTCTCTTTGGTTGGTTTTAATGTTCTGTATTAAAATATTTTAGTTTTCTCTTTAGTGTGTTTTTACGTTCTGTATTATAATATTTTAGTTTTCTCTTTGGTTGGTTTTGATGTTCTGTATTAAAATATTTTAGTTTTCTCTTTGGTTGGTTTTGATGTTCTGTATTAAAATATTTTAGTTTTCTCTTTGGTGTGTTTTTACGTTCTGCATTAAAATATTTTAGTTTTCTCTTTAGTTGGTTTTGATGTTCTGTATTAAAATATTTTAGTTTTCTCTTTGGTGTGTTTTGACGTTCTGCATTAAAATGTTTTTGCGTTTTGTTTTTAGATGGTTTTATTCTCTGTTTTGAGATATTTTTGTTTTAAAACGTTATTCTGTTCTTTTTCTGAATGTTTTTGTTTTAAAACGTTATTCTGTTCTTTTTTAAAATGTTATTGTTTTAAAACGTTATTCTGTTACCTTTCTGAATGTTTTTATTTTTAAAGCATTTCTACGTTTTTTATAAGTTATTTTTTTTACGCTTAAAGCTGTTTTTTATATTCTTTTTTTAGTTTATTTTCAAAAATCTTATATTCTTTTTTTCGGAGATGATTGGTGTGAAAATAATTTTTTTACATAAATATTCCGAAAAATCTATTGACTGTTGTATAAAAATTTGTTATAATTGACGTGAAATAAAAAAATAGGGACGTTTAATCTTATGGATGCAAAGTTTCTGAAAAAAGATGGAAAAATCAAATGTGTAGTAAGGGGAACGAAAAAGTTTTACGGTGCAAAAGTCTCTTTAGACGGCGTTGAATATGATGAGCTGTATAACGTTCACGAGCCTTTCGATCCTTATTCCCACGTTTATCTTTTTCCTGCTGATTCTCTTCTGAAAGCGGGTGGATTTACGTATTTGCCCGAAAAAACGTTTTTTCCTCTTGAAGAGATAACGGAGAGGGAAGAAGACGTTTATGAAGAGCTTGATTCTTCCTTTGAGGTTATATCAAAAGAAGAAAATAAGCTCTGTGATGGAGCAGAATACGTTTTGTATCACATAAAAGATAAGAACGGTTCACCCGTTGAAGCCTTTGCTTTTATTTGTGATTGTAATAAGGTTTCTTTCTATGCGGGAACAGCGAAAGACGGATATGAAAGTGCAAACTCTCTTGACACTGTTGAAGATCAGGCGTTAGCGGCTATAAAAAACGGAGTTAAGGTTGTTGGAGCAACAAATGCTGATTTTTTTGATATGTTTGGAGACGGACATCCCTCTGGAATGTGTGCAAAAAACGGAAAAATAATATATAGAGGTCCGAAAGACAGACCGTTTTTTGCTTTGAGAAAAGACGGTAAACACGTCATAACGTATGATGAAACGGACGTTGAACACGCTGTTGGAGGATATTACGTTCTTTTGAAAGACGGAAAATTTGGTGATCTTGCGGTTTATGAACCTTTTGGATGTAAGAGACACCCAAGAACCGCTGTTGGTATATGCCCAGACGGAAGGTTTATCGTTCTCGTTGTTGACGGAAGAATCCCCGAATATTCCAACGGTGCAACGCTTCTTGATCTTGCTTTATTTTTAAAATCCCTCGGTGCAACGGATGCGTTGAATCTTGACGGAGGCGGTTCAAGTACGTTTCTCGTTAAAAACGGAGAAGGTTTTGAGCTTCTTAATAATCCAGCCGACCTTGTTCGTCCAACAGAAAAGCTCATCAGACCTATATTTAACTCTGTTTTGATCGTTGAAAATAAATAACTTTTATTACAGAACAAACGATTGACGTTATATAATAATAACCGAAATTACAGTACAAACGATTAGCATTATAGAATAGACTATCCATATTACTTTAAATAAGCTATAATAATTTTAATTCATAAGAGGTGCATTATGCCATTTGGAGTTAAGGATTTTCACAAGGAATTGCACGGAACACATCAAGGTTGTGAAGAACCAAGAGCGTATTTTATACCCTTTCACAATTCGGAAGTTGGAAAACAGACGAAAACTGATATAGAAGACAGAACGAAGAGTAAATATTTCAAATCTCTTTGCGGAACGTGGGATTTTTTGTTTAATCCCGATACAGACGATATAAGAGAGCTTGATTTTTATGAATGTGATAAAATAACGGTTCCAATGAATTGGCAGATGGAATTAGAAAAGGGATATGATGCACCCGTTTATTTAACTTCTGAATATCCTTTCCCCGTTGATCCTCCATATATTCCCGAAGACAATATATTTGGTGTTTATATGAGAGAATTTACCGTTTCTGATGAATATGCAGATAAGGACGTTTTTATCAATTTTGAGGGCGTTGACAGTTGCTTTTATCTTTTTGTAAATAATAAATTTGTTGCATACAGTCAGGTTAGCCATTGCACAAGTGAGATAAATATTTCAAATTTTGTTAAAAAGGGTGTAAATACCTTAAAAGTTATTGTTTATAAATGGTGCACAGGCTCATATCTTGAATGTCAGGATATGTGGCGTATGTCGGGGATATTCAGAGACGTTTTTCTTCTCTACCGTTCAAAAGAAAGAATTTCTGATATATGGGTTAATACAGAGCTGAGTGAGGATTTCTCTTCTGCAAGGCTTATTGCCGATATAAAATACGTTGGAGATGCCAATTCAACGTATATCTTAACGTCTCCTAAAGGAAAAGTTATTTCATTAGGAAAGACTTCTGAAAAACTTGAAATTTCAATTCCAGAGGTTTCCTTATGGTCTGATGAAACGCCAGATCTTTATATGCTTTCTCTTTTCAACAACGGAGAATATATAAATATTCCCGTTGGATTCAGAAAGATTGAAATAGTTAATAAAGTTGTTCTTATAAACGGAAAAAAGGTTAAGGTTTTGGGGGTTAACAGACACGATAGCCATCATCTTCTTGGACACGCAACACCTATTGAGCATATCAAACGTGATATAGAGATTATTAAATCTCATAACTGCAACATAATAAGAACGAGTCATTATCCAAACGATCCGCGTTTCTATCTGCTTTGCAATTTATACGGCTTATACGTATGTGATGAAACGGATATTGAAACTCACGGAATGATTCCTTGGAATAAGGTTTCCGATTGTGAGGATTGGGAAGAGCAATATATAGACAGAGCAAATCTTATGCTTCAAAGGGATAAGAATCAGCCTTGCGTTATAATGTGGTCTTTGGGAAATGAAGCGTCATACGGAAGAAATCAAGAAAAAATGGCAGAATTTTTCAGGAAAACCGATCCTACAAGAGTGGTTCACTATGAAAACGCCGCAATGTTTTATACTAAGAAGGACGAGGTTATGACCTCTGTAACAGACTTCGAAAGCAGAATGTATCCTTCCGTTGAATATTGCGATGAATATTGCCAAAACGATAAATATCCCGTTCCCTTTTTCCTTTGTGAGTATTCACACGCTATGGGAAACGGACCTGGAGATATTAAAGAATACGTTGACAGAATACGTAAATACGATAATTTCTTTGGCGGCTGTATTTGGGAATTTACAGACCATTCTGTTGCCATAGGAGATAAATACCAAAACCCGTCTTTCACATATGGAAACGACCTTGGAGATATTCCGCAAGGAGGAAACTTCTGTGTTGACGGTCTTGTTTCACCGGACAGAAAGCTACACGTTGGTATTCTTGAAATGAAACAGGCGTATAAACCCTTTGATATTTCAGCGGGTGATGACGTTGGAGAAATTATTTTCAAGAGCCACAGACTTTTTACTGATTTTTCAGACCATATGCTTTTCTGGCATATTGAAGAAAACGGAATAAAAAAAGAGTCGGGAATTGTTTCTTTGAACGTAGAGGCGGGAGAAGAAAAGAAAATCCGTCTTTTCAAGGCTTCAAAATTAAAAGGAAAAGGCGTTGTTACTCTTAATATTTCCGTTAAAAGAACGAAAAACGAAATATGGTCAGATTATCTTTCTGAAACGGGTTTCCAACAGCTTATTTTGAAGGATGACGGAATAAAAATTGAAAATGAACCCTCTAAGGTTTCTGTTGAAGACTACGTTGATGAAATAGTTATCCTTGGGGAAGACAGAAGCTATAGCATTTCAAAGAAAAACGGAATGATAACCTCAATTATTAAAAACGGAAGCGAACTTCTTTCCTCACCTTCAACCGTTACTCTTTGGAGAGCTCCCATTGATAACGAAAGAACTATCAAAGAAAAATATGAGAAAGAGGGCTTCAGAAGAGCTTCTCCATATCTCAGAAATATTGCTGTTTGCGAAAGCGAAGGAAAGGTTATAGTCAAAACAAGTCTTTGTGTTTCGTCTGAAATGATGCTTCCGGCGTTATACGCTGAATGTGTTTATACCTTTGGCGGAAACAGTGATATAGAAATAAATATGAATTGTGTTCGTAAAAGCGAAATGTATCTCCCACGCTTTGGGTATGTTTTCAATCTTAAAGAGGGATATGAAGACGTTGAATATTTCGGCTATGGACCATATGAAAGTTACGTTGACAAACGCAGAGCTTCAAGGCTTGGACTTTTCAAAACAACAGTATGCGAAAACTTTGAATCATACATTCGCCCTCAGGAAAACGGAGCACATTTTGGAAGCAGATTCGTTTCCGTTTCGTCTTCTTGGGGAGAGGCGTTAACAGTTTATTCCAATTCACCCTTTTCTTTCAACGTTTCTCATTATACGGCTGAAACCCTTGAAAAAACAAAACATCATTATGAGCTTTCGCCGATGAAAGAAACTCAGCTTATTATCGATTATAAACAAAGCGGAGTTGGTTCAAACTCTTGCGGACCTGAGCTTCTTGAAGAATATAGATTTGATGAAAAGGAATTTTCTTTCAAATTCTCTTTAAATTTTGGCAGAAAATAAACTAATAAAACAATAAGGAAAAAAATATTTATGGCAGAAAAACGTTCCGCTATTCAAACAGCGGAAGAAACGAGGGCTGCAATATCGAAAAATTTAGTTGCCCTCAGAACTGCCAACCGTTTAACACAAGCGGAATTGGCAGAAAAACTTTCATATTCCGATAAAGCAATTTCGAAATGGGAGAGGGGAGAATCACTTCCAGAGGTATGCGTTCTCAAACAGATAGCACAGCGGTTTGACGTTACTCTCGATTGGCTCACCACTCCCCACCCAATAGAAAAATCAGCTCCACCTAAAAAACCGAAAATATCAAGAAGAGTTGCAATAACTTCTCTTTCAGTTGCAGCGGTTTGGCTTATAATAATGGTTGCATTCACAACGGCGTGGCTTATGGGACACGTATATTGGCAATTGTTTGTTGTTGCTTTACCTCTAACTTGTATTGCTCTTTTCGTTTGCAATATCCTTTGGGGAAAACTCATATACGGCGCTGCAATTTCTTCTGTTTTCTGGTGGACCTTGATGACTTCATTATTCGTTATTTTTCTTGATAACAGAATGTGGATGCTTTTCATTTTGGGGATTCCTTTACAGCTTTGTACTATTTTCATTTTCGGAATACTTGCGAAAAACGATAAGGATTCTAAAAAAACGAAACAGAAAACCGATTCTTCCAATGAAAACGGTACTTCAACAGAAGACTCTTCAAAATAAAAAAATTCAAAAAATAAGGTATATCCTTTAGTTTTTATGATTTACACTGTTTTTTATGAAAGGTGTTATTATGTATTCTGATGCTTCCGTTCTGAAAAATAAAAGGCTATATATCTTTGATATGGATGGAACGATATATTTAGGAAACAAGGTTTTTCCTTTTGCTATAAGTTTCATAGACCATTTAAGAAAAAACGGAAAAAAAATAATGTTTTTTACAAATAATGCTTCCCGTGCACCAAATACCTATTATGAACGATTAAAAAAAATGGGGTTTTCTCCTGAGATGGATGAAATTATGACCGCGGGAGATATTACAATAGAGTTCCTTAGAAGGAAAAGAAAAGGAAAAAAGGTTTACCTTGTGGGAACTCCCGACCTTGAACAGAATTTCAGGGATAGGGGGATAGAGCTTTTAAGGGGAAACGAAGAAAAGGCAGACGTTGTTGTTACGAGCTTTGATTTAACTTTAACTTACGAAAAGCTAAAAAACGCTTGTAGGTTTATTATGAACGGCGCTGAATTTCTTTCAACCCACCCAGACCTTAATTGTCCAACAGAAAACGGGTTTATTCCCGATAGCGGAGCAATTTCTGCTTTTGTTACTGCTTCAACGGGAAAAGAACCAACGTATTTCGGAAAGCCTTATAAAGAAACTATTGATATGATAAGCGAATTTAGCGGCGTTTCTAAGGAAGATATGTGTATTTTCGGAGACAGACTATACACGGATATAGCCTTAGGAAAGCGGCACGGAGTTACGTCAATTCTCGTTTATACGGGAGAGACAACTAAAAACGATGTTGAGAAAGCGGATGAGAAAGATAAACCCGATTTTGCTTTTGATTCCCTTGAAGACATATACAAAATTTTTATTACAAAAGAATGAGGTGTTATTATGGTACGAAGATTATTGATGATTTTTTTGGTTTTGTCAACCTTGCTATCAACAACCATGGGTTGCGAATCAAAGCTCGACACAAGCGAACCTGTTTCGGAAGAATCTCAACCGATTGTTCCACCCGCAGACTACGATAAGGAACATTTTGAGGTTTTATACACCCCCGCAGTTCCCATTTATAATGATTTAAATAAGTTTACTGATTCTCTTTATTATATGGTTGATATGACAGATCCCGACTGCGTTAACGGATTTGGATATATCAGAAATGTTACTTATTCATACAATGAAGAAGGCTTTGTCAGATTTGTTTCATCAAGCGATGACCCTTCTTTGTGGATCGAATCCCCAGCTATTACCTCCCAATATATGAAATACATTGTTGTAGAATACAGAGCTTCGAAAGCGGCGACATCTGAAATTTTCGTAAACCGTTCCGATGGGGTGAAAATGGGAGAAGCAGGTTCAACACTCAGATGGAATATGGAAAAAACTACGAGCTTTAAAAAGGCTGTTATAGATATAAGCTCTATTTGCAAAGACAATGTTTATTTTTCCAATTTCAGAATAGATCCCTCTATGGAATCAGGCGTTACTGTTGATATTAAATACATCGCAGGATTTAAAACCAAAGCTGACGCTGAAAAATTTGATTATAACAAATACATAAACGGAGACGGATATATTTTTGATACGCCCATTTATAAAGAAATGGACACAACGGCAGAAGATTTCAAAGAAAGTACAGTTAAAATTGCTGATAATGGAAACGGAACTGTTACTATTTCTTATATGAAAAACGGAACAAAAGTTTCTTCTGTTGTTCCAAACAACAATAACTATACCTCTGGCGGTTTTGCAGTTACAGACGATTTAGGAAGAGTGCTTCCAAATTCCACTGTTGACGGAATATACGGAGATAACGGCGAGTTTTACGTTGGACTCTTCTATTTCTTATGGATGGGTGAACACGGAGACTTCGGCGTTTACGATATGAACAAAATAATTGAAAAATACGGAGTTGCCGCAGCTAAAAAACTTTCAAGCGGAGCTTGGGGTCAAGTAGGAGCTATGCATTTCTGGGGCGAACCATTGTATGGATATTATTATTCCAAAGACGAATGGGTTATGAGAAAGCATATGGAGCTTCTTTCAAACGCAAACGTTGACTTCTTGTATTTTGACGTTACAAACGGTTATCCATATATTGCAAACGCAAAAAAACTTATGAAAATTTGCCACGATATGAATCTTGAAGGCTTTGACGCTCCTCAGGTTGTGTTCTATACATTTACAGGCTCAACTAAGGTTGTTAAAAACGTTTATGATTCTATCTATTCCAAAGGATTATATAAAGACACTTGGTTTATGGTTGACGGAAAACCCGTTATTGTTGCTTTTGATGCAGACAATATAGACAATTTCTTTACTATAAGACATCCACAATGGCCAAACGAACCTGAAAATAAAACTACTTCTTGGCCTTGGATGGATTTCCAATGGCCACAGAGAGTTTTCAAGAATAACGGCGTTGGCGAATCCATAAGCGTTTCTATTGCACAGCATAGCGGAAGCGTTAGATTCTCTACTTCATTGTTATACGGCGATACTTCAAACAGAGGTAGAACAACAACAACCGTAACAGAAAACAAATCTAAACTAACTTCAACGTCTTATAAATATGGATACAATTTCCAGGCACAATGGGATAGAGTATTTGATTGTATAAACGCTTCTAAGACCGATCCTTCAAAAACTATTAAATACGTTCTTGTAACGGGTTGGAACGAATGGGTTGCTCAGAGACAGCCTTCAAGAGAAAACGGAGAAGAAGTTGTTTTCGTAGATACAATAAGCCCTGAATACAGCCGTGATGCTGAAATGACAAGAGGACTTTATTTCGATAACTATTATCTCCAGCTTTTATACAACATTCAGAAGCTCAAGGGTGCTGCACCCGTTATTATTCAAGACGGAAGAAAAGCAATAAACGTAACTGGCGATTTCTCTCAATGGGACGATGTAACAGTTGTTTATAAAGATATGAAAGGCGATGCAAAAGAAAGAAATTCCGTTTCCTTCGGATATGGTGCATACGTTAACCAAACAGGTAGAAACGATATCGTTGCAGCAAAAGTTATTAACGATACGAAAAACATTTATTTCTACGTTGAAACAGCGAAAAACATTTCTGAATATGACGATTCTTCTTGGATGCAGCTTTTCGTAAACACAAACAAAAATGCTACAGACGGTTGGTATGGATACGACTATATAATCAACTATAAAGCAAAAGATGATTTTACAACTTCTATTGCAAAATGCATTAAGAAAGGCGCATATTCCTTTGAAACCTTTGCAGACGTTTCATATAGAGTTTCAGGAAACAAGATGATGATTGCTGTTCCTCTCAGCTATCTTGGAATTACAGATTATAACGATATTTCAATCGATTTCAAATGGGCAGACTCTAAACTTAAGATAACCAATATGGAAGGCTTCTACGAACTTGGCGATTGCGCACCATTAGGAAGACTTAATTGGGTATTCAGAAACAAATAATTGATTTAAGGGTGATATTGTTTTGAATGATGGTTTTGGTAAAAAATAAATGATAGCTCAGACAAACAAAAAATGTTGAGAATAAGGGCGAAACGTTGAATTGTTCCAACTCCTCAGACAAAACAATATCAATATCCCTCAGAAAAAGTGGTGAAAAAGATTTGAATATTATCCCAAACAGAAAGAATTATACACAAGGTGGGTTTGCCGCCGTAGACGATTTAGGGCGAGAGCTTCCCGATTCTTCTTTAGTTGGAATATATGGAAGCAAGGGCGAATTTTACGTTGGTCTGTTTTATTTTTTGTGGCTTGGAGAACACGGCGACAACGGAGTTTTTGATATAAACAAAATTATAAAAGAATATGGAGAAAACTCCAAAGACCTTTTATGCGGAGGTTGGGGAGACGTTGGCGATATGCATTTCTGGGGTGAACCCCTATTTGGATATTACTATTCAAGAGACGAATGGGTAATAAGAAAGCATATTGAGCTATTAACAAATGCAAATATAGACTTTTTGTATTTTGATGTAACAAACGGATATCCCTATATTTCAACAGCAAAAAAAATTATGAAGGTTTGCAGTGAGTTTATCAAACAAGGCTTTGATGCTCCAAAGGTTGTTTTCTATACTCATGCAAACTCAAAAAAGGTTGTAAAAGCGGTTTATGATAGCATATATAAAGAAAACTATTGCCCTGAAACGTGGTTCAGAGTTGACGGAAAACCTGTTATCGTTGCTTATTACGAAGACAATATAGACGATTTTTTCAGCATAAGACTCTCTCAATGGCCCAACGAGCCTGAAAACGAAGCTCCTTCTTGGCCTTGGATGGATTTTGACTTGCCACAACGTGTTTTTAAAAATAATGGCGTTGGTGAATCTATAAACGTTTCTGTTGCACAACATAGCGGAAGTATAAGATTTTCAACTTCTGAGTTTTATAATGATTGTTCAAACAGAGGGCGTTCAACAGTTTCTGTTTTGGAAGATAAATCAAAAGTTTCCCCAGATTCATATAAAGAAGGAAGAAACTTTCAATCCCAATGGGAAAGAGTTTTTAAATGTATTGAGGAATCAAAAAAAGACGTTTCAAAAAATATAAAATTCGTTCTTGTAACGGGTTGGAACGAATGGGTTGCTCAAAGACAAACTCCAAATATGTTCCCAGGGGAAGACATTATTTTCATTGATACAGTAACAACCGAATATAGCCGAGATATTGAAATGACAAGAGGGGAGTATTTTGACAATTATTACCTTCAGCTTATTTCAAACGTTTCAAGGCTAAAAGGAACAGCTCCTATAATTATTAACCATTTAAAAAAATCTATGGATTTAAAAAATGGATTTGAACAATGGAATGATGTTATTTTGGAATATTCTGTTCCAACGGGAAACCTTTACGACCGAAACGAATTAGGGTTTGGAAAAACAACGTATATTAACAATACGGGAAGAAACGAAATTTCTTCTGCAAAGGTTGTTTCTGATGAAGAAAATATATATTTCTTTGTTGAAACAACGGAAAATATATGTGAATACGATTCAGACTCTTCTTTTATGCAGCTGTTTATCAATTCAAACAGAAACAGTAAAAAAGGTTGGTATGGATACGATTATATAATAAACTATAAAGTAAAGGATAAGGAAACAACAACTGTTGCGAAAAACCAAATTGATGGTGTTTATTCCTTTGAGATAATTTCAAACGTTCCATATAAAGTTTCGGAAAATAAAATGATGATTAAAGTTCCTTTGAAAACAATTGGAATAGAAGATTGTGATAATATCAATCTTGAATTCAAATGGGCAGATTCAAAGAAGCTCATAAACTCTATGGAGGATTTTTATGAATCGGGAGATTCTGCTCCTCTTGGAAGACTAAATTGGATTTATAGAAACAAATAATTTTTAATAAAAAAACGGATACTCGTTTTTGTTTATGAAATAATTCTCATAGAACGTTGAAACTTTGAAAGGCTTCAAAAAATATGAGAATTATATCAATCAACGAGTATCCGTTTTTTATTATCTATTGTTTTGAAAGTTAAATTTCAATTCCTAAAGCAAAGGTGAGGAATATAAGAACAATACAAATTGGAGCGATGTATTTAATAACAACTGTAAAAAGTTTTTTTGCTTTGAATTTATTTCCGTTAATTTCCGCTTCTTCAAGAAGATTTTTCGGTTTAATAAAATATCCAACGAAAAGACAAGTCAAAAGTGCTGTCAAAGGCATTATAATGTTGTTACAAAGAGAGTCGAAGAATCCAAAGAATCCGTTTCCAAAGATTTTAATATCTTTCATAACTCCAAAGGATAAAGCAGATAACGTTCCTAAAATAATAGAAATTATAAGAACAACTAAACAAGAAACTTTTCTGCTTATCTTGAATTTATCTCTGAAAATTGAAACAACAGTTTCCATAAGAGAAACGGAAGAGGTTAGGGCGGCAAAGAAAACAAGAGCAAAGAAAAGTGCACCAAGAATATGACCGCCTACCATTTTGTTGAATACCTGAGGAAGAATTTCAAACATAAGTCCAGGGCCCGGTTGAATGTTTTCCATACCACCGTATACGCTGAATATTCCGGGAATTACCATAAGACCTGCAAAAAATGCAATACCCGTATCAAAAATTTCTATCTGATGAACGGAAGATTCAATGCTAACTTCTTTTTTCATATATGAGCCATACGTTATCATAATTCCCATTGCTAAAGACATCGAATAGAAAAGCTGTCCCATAGCGGCAAGAATTGTTTTAAAGCTCAATTGGCTGAAATCAGGTTTAACGTAGTATATAAATCCATCCATAGCACCTGGTTGACATAGAATATATATGGAAAGACCAACAATCATAACAACAAGAATTGGCATCATAAATTTGCTTGATTTTTCAATTCCCTTTTCAACGCCAAAAAGAACAATTATAGCAGTTATACCGAGGAAAATAGCGAAAAACAACATAGACTCAGCGCCGTTTGCTGTAAAGTTACTAAAAAAGGAAATATCTTTTCCAAGAGCATCTTTTCCAAAAGAAGCGGCTGTATCTGCTCCTTTTCCGGATATGAAAGCAACAAAATACTTAACAACCCAACCGCCTATAACGGAATAGTAGGGAAGAACGAGAATTGGAACAATTGATGCAAGATAGCCGATTATGGAAAAACGTTTGTCAAGTTTTTTAAAAGCACCAATTGCTGAAAGACCTGTTTTTCTTCCAATTAAAATTTCTGCTGTCATTAATGCAAAACCAAAGGTTACTGCAAGAATGAGGTAAACTAAAAGAAAGATTCCACCGCCATATTCAGCGGCAAGATATGGAAAACGCCAGATGTTGCCCAAACCAACAGCAGAACCTGCCGCCGCAAGAACAAAACCTAATTTTCCCGAAAAGCTGGAACGCTTTTTTGGGGTGTTGTTTTCATTCATAAAATTAACCTCTGTTTTTTTACTGTTTGTAATTTTTAAACGTTTTTTGCTGTTTGTTTTTTTAAAACGTTGTTTGCTGTTTGTTTTTTTAAAATAGTTTTTACTGATTGTTGTTCTTAAACGGTTCTATGGAAACGTTTATAATAAAACCAAAAATAGAAAAAGCTATAAGTATTCCAAACTTAACCGTTGAATCTAAGGAAGTAAGCAACGTTGGAACGAAAGATGCGGGAACTAAAATTAAATTAAGAGTGCTGAAATTTAAGCCGAAATACTTCTTTCCAAAGAGTGCGCCAACGAAAGCGGAAGATGCTGTTGGACAGAATCCATAGGAAAAACCGCAAAGAAGCAAACCAACAACGCCAAGAACAGTAATTTCTGTTGCATATCCAATACACGTTAAAGAGGTTGCGAGAATAACAACTCCGCTTGTTAAAAATTGAGTTTTTCTCAAACCAAATGCATCAAAAAATGCACCCGATGCAATTCTTCCAACTCCATTTGAAATTGTAACAAGACTTGCAAAAAGACTTGCCTTTTCAACCATTCCCAAGGCTTCAAACTGACCTTTTGCACCGCCAATAGCAGTATTTCCAACTGCCGCAAGAAGAATGAAGAAAATGAACAGTTTCCAAAACGTAAAGGTTTTTGCCATTTCAGAGGTTGTATAGTCCTTAACAGCTTCACCCTTTGCTTTTGCTTTTATTGGAAATTCAAGGTCTTTAGACGGTGCTTTAACTAAAAATGAAGCTATGAAAATAATAATACCAATAGCTATTCCAAAGCCTAAATAGGTTTTTCTCCATCCAATGCTTTCAACTTGAAAGAGCTTTGACATAAGGTTCCCCAAAACTAAAGCGGTGAACCCAAAGCCCATCATTAAAGCTCCTGAAGAAATACCTGATTTATCGGGAAACCAAGCGTTTGTTTTGGAAATAACAACGTTATAAACAATACCTATTCCCGTTCCTGCCATAACTCCATAGCCTGAATATAAAACTAAAGGTGAGCTTTGACCGTTAAGTGTAGAAGTTAAAGCAAAACCGCCAACAAGAAGTATTGCACTTGCAATAAGTCTTATTCGTGGGGAGATTTTTTTATCAAGAAGCCCCGAAACAAAACCGCTTATACAGAAAAAACACATTGTTATTGTGAAATTCAAACTAAGCTGAGAAGACGTAAAAGCAACTTCACTGAATTTGTTCCCCAAAGTGAATGGAACGCTGATAATTGACCAGGCGTAAATAATCCCCGCAAAAAACAAGGTTATAACGCCGAGGGCAAGTCTGAACCAACGAGTTTTCAGATGTGTCATAATCGCCCTCCCTTATGAATTGTTCTGAGCTGCAACAAGACCTTCTCCACCGTATATCTGGCGAAGCTTAGGTTTTTCAATTTTGCCCGTTGGATTTCTTGGAACTTTTGCAAAAATAATTTTTCTTGGGCGTTTATATCTTGGAAGTTTTTTGCAAAATTCGTTTATTTCTTCTTCCGTACATTCATAACCCTTTTTAAGCTCAATAACTGCTGCGGCAATTTCTCCAAGTCGTGGTTCGGGAAGTCCTATAACCGCAACGTCCTTTATTGCTTTATGTGTGCTTAAAAAGTCTTCTATCTGAACGGGATAAAGGTTTTCGCCGCCTGTTATTATAACGTCTTTCTTTCTGTCAACAAGGAAAATAAATCCGTCATCGTCCTCTTGTGCCATATCACCCGTGAAAAGCCAACCGTCTTTAAGACAGGCGTTTGTTGCTGTTTCATCGTTGTAATAGCATGTCATAACCCCAGGTCCTTTAACGCAAAGCTCACCAACTCCGCCTTTTTCAACGATGCTTCCGTCTGGATTTACAATTTTAGTTTCCCAACCAAATCCAGCTTTTCCTATTGCACCAACCTTATGTATATTTTCAACTCCAAGGTGAACGCACCCAGGACCAATGGATTCACTCAATCCGTAGTTTGTATCATATTGGTGAGATGGAAAATATTCTTTCCAACGCTGAATAAGACTTTTTGGAACGGGCTGTGCACCGATATGCATAAGTCTCCAATTTGATAAATCGTAATTTTCTTTTTTAAGCTCTCCGCTGTCGAGAGAAGCTAAAATGTCTTGAGCCCACGGAACTAAAAGCCAAACTATTGTGCATTTTTCTTCTGATGCAGTTTTTAAAATAAATTCAGGTTTCGTTCCTTTAAGAAGAACAGCTTTTCCCCCAACTAAGAAGCTGCCAAACCAATGCATTTTCGCACCTGTATGGTAAAGGGGAGGGATACAAAGGAAAACGTCATCTTTTGTTTGACCGTGATGTGCTTGTTCAACCTTGCAAGAATGCATAAGGCTTTCGTGTTTATGCAAAATTGCTTTTGGAAAACCCGTTGTTCCTGAGGAGAAATATATAGCCGCATAATCCTCGTCTGTTAAAGGAATATCGGGATCTATACTTGAACAATTAACCGTCAATTCAAAATAATCGTCTGCAAAAGAGGGGCAAGTTCCCGAACCTGCATATATAAGCAAACGGTTTTTGCTTATGGAATCTGCAATTTCTTCAACTCTTCCAATAAATTCAGGACCAAAAATAAGAGCATCACATTCTGCAAGATTAAGACAATATTCAATTTCATCAGAAGCGTATCTGAAATTAAGAGGTACTGCCAAAGCTCCCGTTTTCAATATTCCAAAATAGATAGGAAGCCATTCAAGACAGTTCATAAGAAGAATTGCAACCTTATCTCCTTTTTTGATTCCTCTTGAAATAAGTCCGTTTGCAAGACGGTTTGCCTTTTCGTTAAAAACGTTCCAGGTTATTTCACGTCTATACGTTGCTTTTGAGGTTGATTGAACAAGCTCATAATCCCTCCAGGTAAGTCTTCTCGTTTCAAGAAGTTCTGGATTGATTTCCGTAAGGCATACATCGTTTCCGTAAAGCTCACAGTTTCTTTTTAAAATTTCTGTAATAGGCATTTTTAAAATCTCCTCTTTATAGAGTTTTATTATCCGAAAAGTTTTATAAAAAAACACAACCTGCATTTTACGCGGTTGTGATGAAAGATAAAATTCAACACAGAAAAGTATAACACACCTATCTCTTTTTGTCAATAACTTTGAAGAAAAATATATTATTATGGAAGAAAAAAGAGAGGGAAATTGAAAAAACATAGAGAAAAAAGAGAAAAAATAAAATCCCTTTGAAACCGTTTGAAACGTTTGATAAAAAAATCAAAAACGTTTGAAGCTCAAAGGGAAATTTAATTTTTTACTGTTTAAGAAACTTTTAAATACTTACTGTTTAAGAAACTTTTAAATATTTACTGTTTAAGAAACTTTTAAATACTTACTGTTTAAGAAACTTTTAAATACTTACTGTTTAAGAAACTTGACAATGTTTACTGTTTAAGAAACTTTTAAATACTTACTGTTTAAGAAACTTGACAATATTTACTGTTTAAGAAACTTGACAATGTTTACTGTTTAAGAAACTTATCAAAATATTCTTTTTTATAAATAAGATAATAAGAGAGAAAGCTGACAGCAAGGGCTGGGAAAACGTCAAGTATAGAATGTTGCTTCAAAAATACGGTTGAAGCACATATGGAAACGGTTATAATCGTATAAATAATTTTCCATATGGGTTTTGCAAATTTTTTATCGTTCCACAAGGCAAAATGAACGGCAAGTGCACCCGTAACGTGCATTGACGGAAAAACGTTTGTGTTTGTATCAAATTTATAAAAGTCTGCCATAAATCGAGTTAAAAAATTATCCCTCTCAAACTCTGGCGGACGAAGCTCTTGACAGTTGGGAAAAACAAGATAAACCAAAGCACAAAAGCTATAGGTTAATATGATAAACCACATAACTCTCTTGAACCCTTTAATGTCGGTCAAAAGCGTATATATATGTATTCCTATTAAATAAACAAACCAAAACATATAAGGAATAAGAAAAATTTCGCAAAAAGGAATTGCACTGTCAACCGCTTTCCATTCTATTGGGGTCCAAGGTCTGTTTTCCCACGCTTCAAGAAGACGGAAAACTATTCCAAAAATGGGCCAATATATGAGAAGAAGTAAATGTTTATATTTTGGCGAATTTATATTATTAAAACGAAGGTCTTTATAGTAGCTTATGTTCAAAATAATTCTCCAAATCTTTTTTGATAAACAATTCGATTATTAGTCGGATTTTTTTGTTTTATTGCTGTCGTTTGAGGTTTTACCTGATTTTCTGTATTCCAAAATGAGTTTTCTGTAAAAAAGAGCATATTTAACGAGAGAAAGGCTCATAAATCCAATGGCAAAAATAATACTTGCGGCGTGAATAATTGGGTGTAGCTTTTCAATCAGAGAGTTGATTCCAACAACGAGAAAAATAACGACTGTGCTTAGTTTTCCAAACCATTTTGCACCGTTAATCTCATCAACCGCTTTAAGAGAAATCAGTCCCATAACAAACATTGCAATTTCTTTAACAACAAGAACGCCTAAAAGAATCCACATTGCAACAGAATTACTTGCAAGGCAAAGACAAAAGATAACAGCCGCCTGAGTTAGCTTATCTGCTATAGGATCAAGAATTTTTCCCGCATCAGTTATCATATTAAACCGTCTTGCAATAAATCCGTCTGCAACGTCTGTAAACGCAGAAACGGTAAACAGGATAAACGCAAGGGTAAAGTCCTTTTTAATGCAATACGCCCATACGATAAACGGTATCATAAGTATTCTTATGATGGATAAAATATTTGGTATTGTAAAAAACGTAGATGAGGTAAATTCTTTTTTGATATCTGTTGTTTTCATTTTTTACAGCTTTCTGTTTTATTGTTTTGAATAATATTTAGCAATAGCCTTTGAGAGCTTTTTGCTTTATTGCTTTATTGCTTTGAATAATATTTAGCAATAGCCTTTGCAGAGCTTTTTGCTTTATTGTTTTGAATAATAATTAGCAATAGCCTTTGCAGAGCATTTTGCTTTATTGATGGGAATAATATTTAGCAATAGCCTTTCAGAGCTTTTTGCTTTATTGCTTTATTGTTTTGAATAATACTTAACAATAGCTTTTGCAGAGCTTTCTGAAAATTCTTCTTTAATTTTCAAACAGGCTCTTTCAAATTCTTTATCTCCGCATAAAGTCTTTAAAGTCAATTCAACAAAACCGTCTAACTTTTTAGCGGTTCTGGCAGAGCCTTTTTTTACGAAAAAGTTGAAATTATACGTTTCACATCCTCCAACCGCATTAATTAAAAGGGTTTGAACGCCTAAAACGGCGGCTTCTGTTGAACTAATTCCCCCAGGCTTTGTTATATAAACGTCTGAAGCGGAAACGTAATCAATCATATTATTAGTATATCCCAATATGGAAATATTTTCCGAAAAAGTTTTTTTGCATAGCTTTTTGTATAAAGAACGGTTTTTGCCGCATATAACAAAAAGGTGAGTATCAAGGGGAAGAGCCTTTGACAGCTTTTTCGTCAGCTTATAAATAGGACCGCAACCCATACTTCCGCAAGTAAGAAGAACTGCTTTTGAGTTTTCCCCAAGCCCTAATTTTTCTTTTGATTCTTTTTTTGAAGGGGGAGAATAAAAATTTCTTCCAACGGGTATCCCGTAAACGGGGAAGATTTTTTCTTTTTTGACACCTCTTTTAATAAAATCATCCCTTAAGTCGGGGTGTGGAATAAAATAAACGTCAACGTCTCCCGATGCCCCTCCAGGACTGCAAGTATAATCCGTTGGAATAAACGCTGTTTTAATTTTTGTTTCGGGAAACTTTTCCTGCATTGATGCAAGAATAACCGTTGAAAAAGGGTGAACTGAAATAACTAAATCGTATTTTCCGTCTGAAACAGTTTTGTTTAACTTTTCTGCACCCTTTGCAAAATAGTTATAAAGCCATCTCCCCTTTTTTTCAAGGCAAGAAGGATATTTATCTATGATAGAATACCCAACGGAAGCAGTTTTGGGAAGAAACTTATATAATCTTTCGTGCCACCCACATAAAAAACGTGAGTGCTTTGCAGAAAGAAATTCAAGAGAATCAACTGCAACGCATTTATGCCCTGATTCCTCAAATTCTTTAATAAGTGCCTTTGAGGTTTGGTTGTGTCCCTCTCCCGTGTTGCACGTTAATAATAATATCTTCATATTTATCGAATATAAATGCAGAAAAATCTGCGGAATCCTTTTTTATTCTACTTTAATTTGTATATTGCTCATTAATTCTATATTCTATTGCTTATTTCTATATTGCTTATATACTGTATATTATATCGTTTATATATCCTTTGTTTCTTTATTTTTTTAACGTTTCTCTTCCAATCTTTTAAGAAAAGATATAAATCTTGCTCTGTTAAAACGCTGTATCATAATAAAGGGAATATTTCCCAATGCCC
Source organism: Eubacteriales bacterium (assembly GCA_045578045.1). GTDB lineage: Bacteria > Bacillota > Clostridia > Oscillospirales > CAG-382 > SIG653. Next base: position 32,891 of record JAZNJM010000027.1, read on the forward strand.
AAACTGAAAAAATGATAATTCCCCATATATCCTTTGAAATAAATAAACAGGGTATTCCAAAAAATATAAGCAGCTCGTGTATAACCTCAGCAACACAGGTTTCTTCTGCAAGGGCGGTTATTTCTTCTTTTGACTTAAAACGCGTTATTTTTTTCGTTTTCAAAGAAGGTCTGATTTTGCTCATATCGGGGAGAACGTCTTTCCAACGTTTTATTTTGAATAGGTGGTAAAGCTCTCCGTTTTTTTCAAATGAAAAAGGAGAAAAGGGGAAGGCATTGAATTTGAAACGTTTTCTGTTGAAATTATCGCCAATAAAATTTGAAGCAATACCAATAATAGAAAGGTATGCTATGCAGTATACTATATTCATATTTTATCTTTTCGTTTATTGGAGTTGTTCTTAATATAATGTATCAATACATTCTAAATTGAAAATAAATTCAAAGGGAAACAATATAACAAATCTCATTATAATTCCAATGCCTCAAAAAGTCAAGTAAAAAACCAAAAAAAGCTGAAATAAAAGCCAAAAAAAGAAAAAAATGTGAACAGCACACTGTGTGCTAAAAAATGGGAAACATTTAAACTTAAAAAAAGTTTCAAACCATTTTTTAAAAACTATTGAAAATTTTTTAAAAAGTCGTATAATAATAAAAACAGAAAGTGTTTTTCTGTTCATAGTGAGCTTTGATTCATAACTTTTAAAAAAGGCTACATATCTGTTTTAAGGAGGAATTTTATGAACGGTAACTTTTATCAAAACAACGGTCAAATGGGGTATAACAACGGTTATAACAATATTTATAACAACGGATATCCCGTAAACAATAAGGTTTTAAGATCTATAAGAAACAGCGAAAGTCTGAAAAAAATATATTCAACCGCAGCTTTGGGGCTTTGCATATTTTTTGCCGTTATGTTGTTTTCTCAGATTGTCATAATGTCAGCAACGATGTTTGTTGATATGAGCGTTGCAAACGAAGGTTGGTTCAATCTGTTTTTATCAGACGTTCCAATTTACGGTATTGCTCTTTGGTGTCTTCTTTTCTTTTTCAGCAAATTGAAGGTTCAAAAAATTGAAAAGAAAAAATTGGGGGTTGGAAATTCCATCTCGTTCTTTTTTATTGCGTGTTTTATGATGATTGCAGGTTCGATTATCGGACAACTTGCAGACGCATTCCTTCAAAGCGTTTTTGACGTTGAAACAAACGATGCATTAACTGAAACTGCTAATTCAATGTCTTTACCCATTCAGATTATATTTTTCGTTATAATTGCTCCTATAGGAGAAGAGTTCGTTTTCAGAAAGCTCCTTCTTGACAGAACTGCAAAATACGGGGAGGGTGCGGCAATTCTCTTTTCGGGCTTGACATTTTCTCTTTTTCACGGAAATATAATGCAAATTTTTTACGCTTTTGGCGCCGGTATTCTTCTTGCTTATATATATGTAAAAACAGGCAGCTATATCCGTTGCGTTCTTCTTCACGGAATCATTAACGCACTTTTTGGTGTTGTTGCTCCCGCTTTCTTTAAGTATATTGATTCGGGAAATCAAACAATGGAAGCAGTTGCAACAATTGCTGTTTGTGCTGAATATCTTTTTGCTTTGGTTGGACTTATTCTTTTTATCGTTTATCTTTGCAAGAAAAAGATTAAAATTGAAAAAAGTGAATATACCCTTTCGGATTCTGCGGTGTCTTGTGCCTTTTCTAATGCACCCTTTATCATTTTTGCCGTTGTAACGGGCTTACTCGTGCTTATGAATTATAGCTTAAAATAAGTTTAATTTATATTTGTTCTTGAAAAAACTAAAAGGTTTAAAACGTTCTTAGATTCAGACTAAAACACTTAAAAAGTCAGAAAACAAAACTAAAACGTTTAAAACGTGCTAAAAATCGGTTAATTTAAAAGGCTGTAAAAAAACAAATTTTTTACAGCCCTGATATTAATATGTGCTTTTATCTTGGAAGAAATTAATATGTATTTTATCTTGGAAGAAATTAATATGTATTTTTATCTTGGAAGAAATCTCTTAACGAATTTAACAAGGTCTCTTGCAAAACGGACGTGTGCTTTAGTGTTTGGATGACCTAAAGCTCCGTATAATTCTTCTGAGATAGTTGTGAATCTGAAAAATTCAATTTTCAGAGGATCGTGTAAATACATCTTTTTAAGATCGGTTTTTATTTCATCAAACGTATCTGCAAATTTGTCTGTTGTCATTCCGTGTAAACAAACTATAATAGCTTCGGGATTAAGCTCGTGAACTCTTTTAACAAAATCTATATATGCGGTTTTGAAATCCTTTGGATCAGTTTGTGCGGTTACGTCATTCGTTCCTGCGTTTATGAAAACAACGTCAGGGTGCCAACTTGAAAAGTCGTGCGGTTCGTCAACGGTTATGTATTTCTTTTCGTAAAACGTTGTTATGCGGTGTTCTTTTGAACCGTCCCAATTATTGAAAATTCCTTTTCCTGAGCAACATATATATCTGCCATCGGCTTTAAGAGATTCGGCTGTAAGATATGCATACGCACAAGTTACGTCTTGCTCAGATTCTCTGTATATTCCCGCATCAGGCTCAGACCTGTTTCCAAAACCCGCCGTGAGAGAATCTCCAATAAATTCGAACCTAAGACGGCGTTGAGGCTCGGTTTTCAAAAAAGCTGCATTTGTTCCCGATATGGTTATGCTTGATATTTCAACTTGTTGCATAC
>JAZNJM010000028.1:0-7657 GCA_045578045.1 Eubacteriales bacterium
GTGGAATTCCTTCTGCTATAATCTTTGAAAGCTGAACGTTGTCTATAAAAGTAAGTGCAACAAATGCAATTACAGAAATGATAGTGCCTATGAAAATAAATGGAGTTCTTTTGCCGAACTTTGTGTTCACTCTATCTGAAAGAGTTCCGAAAACAGGAAGCAAAAACACAGCCAAAACGTTATCAATGGACATTACAGCCCCTGAAAGTGATTGTGGAAGTCCAAAATGATTTGTAAGTATAAGTGGAATTATTGCATCATAAGCCTGCCAGAAAGCAGTTATCAAAAAAAACGCCATTCCAACAAGAATTGTTCTTTTATAATTTAGCTTCATATATTTTTTCCTTTCTTTGATATATTGTTAAATATGATTTTAGGAACTATTCTGAATATACTTTTTTCAATATTTTTTTCTATTTTAAAACTAAAAAGAAAAAAGAATAAATTGGTGAAAAAAGAATAATCAAGCCTTTCGGTCAATTTTCCAAACTCCCTTAAAATAGAAAAATAAAGAAAAAGCCATTCCAACAAACCAACCGATTGGCCAAGACAGCCAAACGCCCGTTTCTTCAAAATATCCCGATAAAACGCAAGAAAGAATAACTCTTAAAATCAAATCAGCAAAGGTTGCTATGGTGAAATACTTAACAGCTCCCGAACCTCTGAGAATTCCGTCTGTAACAAGCTTTGTCGCACAAAGAACGTAAAAAGGAGCAACAATAAGTAAAAACTTAAATCCAGCCGAAACTGCATCATCCGTTGGAGAATCCATAAAACTTTTAACAAGAAAACGCCCCAAAAAAACAAAAGATAAGGAAAAGAAAGCTCCAACGATATATTGAAGAATAAGTCCCGCTTTGTATCCTTGTTTAACCCTTTCTTGTTTTCCTGCACCAATATTTTGAGCCGTATACGTTGACATACCGTTTCCAATAGCTGTAAAACAAGAGGTAACTATATTATTCAGCTTTATAGCCGCAGTAAATCCGGCAATAACAGCCGCGCCAAAGGAATTTATAACTCCTTGAATAATAACGTTTCCAACGGAAATAAAGCTCTGTTGCATTATGCTGGGGACGGAAATACTTACTATTTTTCCAAGAATTGATTTAGAAAAAAATTCAGTTTTTCCATCTGTTTCAATAGCCTTAACCTTTTTATAAAGGACAAAAAGAGATAAAACACAGCTTATTCCTTGACAAAGCAACGTTGCCCATGCAACTCCGTCAACGTTCATTCCAAATCCTTCAACAAAGAGAATATCAACAAAAATATTTGAAAGAGACGAAAAGGCAAGAAAAACAAAAGGAGTTTTAGAATCTCCCAAAGCGGAAAAAATTCCCGTTGCAACGTTGTAAAACAAAACAAACGGTACGCCCGCTGTGTATATCTTCAAATAAAGCCACGAATCAGAATATATTTCCAAAGGAGTTTTTATTGCTTCTAAAATCGAAGGAGTGAAAATATACCCAAAAAGAACAAGAAAAAAGCAAACAACGCCAAACGAACAAAAAGCAGTTGTTATGGCGGTTTTAACGTCTTTATATTTCTTTCCTCCAAAAAGCTGAGAAACAACAACGGAACACCCAATATTACTTCCTATGGCAACCGCGGTATATAAATGGGTTATTTCAGAAGCATTTCCAACAGCCGCTAATGCATTTTCACCAATAAATCTTCCTGCAATAATACTGTCCGCTATGTTATATAGCTGTTGAAAAACAACGCTGAAAAGCAACGGAAGAGAATATATCCATAAAGATTTCCTTGGAGGACCTTCCACCAATCTTCTATCCAAAATCCAAACCTCAAATTATCAATAGTAAAAATCACTTTCAAACCGAAGCAAAAAGAAATGTCTTTTCAGAAAAATATCGTTTTTTGAAAAATAAATGCTTCAAGTTTATATTTCAGGCTTAAAAGAGGGCATTAAAGCGAGTTTAAAAAGGTTTCTTTTGTGAAGCATATCTATTCTTTCTTTTTTTGCAAAATCCTCAATTTCGCCCGTTCTTATATAGCGGTCAAGCTCTGCATAGGTAAATCCTAAATTATCTTCATCTGTTTTTCCGCAAAGACCGTCTATTGGAACTTTGTCAACTAATTCGTCAGGAAGTCCGAGAACTCTCCCAATTTTTTTAACCTCATCAACGGTCAGATTACAAAGAGGACTAAAATCTCCCGCCGCATCTCCGTATCTTGTTGAATATCCAACCCAGTCCTCAGAAAGATTGCAAGTGTTCACAACTCTTCCGTTGAGGCTTTGAGAAACAGCGTAAAGCGTTGTCATACGAACACGGGGAGGAATATTGGTTAAAGTCTGAGAAGAAAGCTCTATATGACCTCCTATTGCGTTTTTAACAGCGTCAACCGCTTCTCCAACGTTTATTTCGAAATGCTTTATTCCTAAATGGTTAACAAGCATATACGAACAATCAATATCAAACTGTTCACCCTTGGGCATAAGAACGCCGATAACTCTGTCTTTCCCTAAGGCTTCAACACATAAAGCCGCCGCAACGGAGCTATCTTTTCCCCCTGAAATTCCAATAACGGCATTACAGCCTTTTCCGTTTTCTTCAAAAAAATTTTGTATCCATCTAACGCATTGATTTTTAACTTCAAGAGCGTTGAACATTTGTTAAACTCCTCTCAAAAAAGTATTTGGAATATAAGGTAAAACCAAACGGCGTAGGTTTTCAAGCTCATTTGCAGTATATGGTTCATACCCTTGTTTTATTGTGTTTTCCGAAGGAACAAACATTTGAAGATAATATTTTTCCGTTCCCTCAAGCCATTTTCCTATTTCTTTCATACTTTCTTCATCGTGCAGATTTTTAACGACCGTTGTTCTGAATTCGAAATCAACGTTTCCGTTCATTAAAATTCCGACACTTTTTTGAATATCTTCCGTTTTTACGTCAATCCCCACCGTCTCGCCATATTTAGAAAGAGAATTTTTAATATCCATAGCAACGAAATCAACAAGATTTTCCTTTATCAACAAAGAGAGCTTTTCGGGATAAGAACCGTTTGTATCTAATTTAACAAGAAAGCCTTGCTCTTTAACAGTTGGCAAAAAATTTATAATTTCGGATATATCGTTTATAAGTGGCTCTCCCCCTGTTAAACAAAGGGCATCAAGAAGTCCTTTTCTTTTTTTTAAAAACTCAAAAATATCCTTTTGGCAGATATTTTCGCCACAATCAAATTTTTCTTTCAAAACGAGAGACGAATTATGGCAAAAGGGGCAACGAAAGTTGCACCCCTTTGTGAAAACGGTAACGCAAAGACGAGTTGGATAATCCAAAGTGGAAAGTTTCCTCATTCCGCCTATTATCATAATAATTATAACTCACAAGGAGCAATCGTTTCTCTGTATGAGTGGCAATATCCAATAGCTCCGTTTTCCTTTTTCAATTTATATAGCTTTTCTTCAGAAATCTCTGGAATATCTTTAATCTTTCCTTTAACAAAAGCTCTCATTCTTTGTTCGGCTGTAACACATCGTGAGAACATTCCCCCAACACGAATTTCAATAATTTCAAATCCAAAGGGTTTGTTTCTTCCATACCAGATATTTCGCCAAGTCTTGAGGAGTTTTTCAGAACTTTTCCTCATAGCTGTTGCAGCAGAAAGTGCCTCTTTTGCTTTTTCCATATCTTTTAAACGAACGGCAAAGGGAGCTATTTCACGCCATACAGCTTTATTATAAAGAAACTCTGCAAGAGCCGCATAATGAATCAAAACGTCTGAAAGAGCTTTGCTTTCTTTTGCATATTTTTCATATTTTTCTGCAAGTCCCAAATATGTCAAAGGAAGGTCAAAGTCTTCAAAATCTTTTTCAAACAAAATAAGAAGTGGATCTTCGTATAAAAAACTTTTCATAAGAAAACCGTCGTCCGCTCTTCTTCCGTTTTTCATAATGGGATATTGAAAATCTGTCATTTCAAGAAAAGCGTCTGCGTTTTCACCCGTACATTCTGCAAAACGTTTTTTCACAAGTTTCTTATCATACGTTCCCGTATATCCAAATTCGGCATATACCTGAAGTCCAAAAAGAATAGAAAGAACGGGTGTTTCTGCTCCGTTATCTCCCCAAGCAGTTGCAAAAACTTCTTTTATTCCCTTTTTTATACACATCTCAAGGGCTGGAACGGTTGTTCTCATTGTAATTCCATAATCTGCGGCAGCACCCTTCCAAGACCATATTCCACCTGCAAACAACGTTTTAGAAGGAAAGGTTTTATGAATATCCATCATATGAGAAAGTATTTTTTCAGAGGAATTATAATAATCCCAATAAACCTGTTCAACCTCTTTTGGAATACCTTTAATAACGTTTTGGGGAATTGTATGTGTGTCTGTATAATAATCGCCGAAAGAAGCTCTGAAATGCATATCAGACCACATCATAGCCTTTAAGTTATGTTTTTTTACAATTTCAACAACCCGTTTCATATGACGAGCCATAACTTCGTGTTTTGGTTGTTCTCCGTATATTTTTTTATGAGCTCCGTCTGCAAGGTCGTGTGCTTCGTCCATTCCTATATGAATCCTCTTGGTTCTGAAAGGCTTTGAGGCTTCAACTATCATTTTTTCAATAAATTGGTATGATTTTTCTTCGTCAACAAGAATAGTTGTAGAGCTGTTTTTTATATCGTTGTATACACTCCATTGAAAAGCTCTTTCAAGATGAGAAAGGGTTTGTATACAAGGAATTGCTTCTATTCCCAAGGCGTATGCATAATCGTCAATCTCTTTAAGCTCTTCAAAAGAATATCTGCCTCTGAGGTATCCAAAATATGGTTCTCCTTCAACAGCGTATGTATCTTCCGTATAAAGCATACAAAGATTAAGCCCCATAAGAGCCATTTTTCTCAAGAAATATTTAACCGTATCAAGACTCAAAACAGCATTTCTTGAACAATCCAACATAACTCCGTTTTTGGTGAAAACCTTTTTTTTTTCAACGGAAAAATCTTCATCTCTTGAAAGAATATATGAAAGACCTCTGAAAAACTCAGCCTTTTCAGAATAAACTATTAAAGCCTTTCCCTCTTTTTTTGTAACGCTTAAACAGCTACCTTTTCTGCAAAGAACTTCCATTCCCTCTTTGGAAATTTTAATTCCTGCGTCCTTTAAGATTATTCTTATTCCTCTATATAACCCTTTTGTATCACCTATGAAATAAAGATTCATACGATTAACCTCTCCGTTTAATACGTTAATATACACCTCGGCTATGAGAAGTATATCATATTTTTTCTTAGTTTTCAATAGAATATTGAATTTCGTGAACGTATTCAGATAAAAATATTTTTTTGAAATATGAAGCTATTTTGCCTTTTATTTTAGATATTATTTTATGTTTTTTCTTCTTGTTATAATGTTTTATATTATTTTGTCTCTCTGGAAAATCAAAGGAATTAAACAAATCAAGCAAAACGGGAGTGGTTGTTATAGGTCGGTTGTTAATAACCTTCCCCGCATCTTTTTTCACGTGATAAATATGAAACTTATCAGTTTCAACTCCTTCGTTGGCAATAAATAATATTTCATTATCAGAATTAAAGGATTTAATCAAAGCTAAAATTGAATCGTAATTTTCTTCAATCCAAATCAATTCCTTTGATACACCGTCAACGAGCTTTTCATCAGAAATATACCTGACAAAAAGCGTTGGTTCGCTTATTGATTCATAAAATCTTTTTATACGTCTTTTATATTTCGCTTCAACAGAAGGAAGTTGTTCTTTTAAAGGGGTATATTTATTAAAATCGTGGTAAAATTGAACGTTATACTTTTTGTTTAAGTAGTATGCGGGATACTGTTTATGCTGTAATAAATATTCGTATTTGGTAAAATCCTCAAAATTATTTCGTATAGCGGAAATAACGCCCTCAAAATCACTTATAAGCCAATCAAAAGGTGATGATTCGTTTCGTAAACCAATGACTTCCAGCTCACTTGCAACTGAGCAAAAATATCCGAGTGAAATATAATGTTTTTTCATACAAAATTCCTTTTTTTTTCAAAAATAAACCTATTTTTCTCTGCTTAAATTCAAATTATATAAAAACCGTCTTGTGCCAAAATACGCCAAGACGGTTTTTTCAATTAGGTTAAGCTATAATTAATATGCGATACCCTGTGCTTTCATTGCTTCTGCAACCTTAAGGAAGCCCGCAATGTTTGCTCCAACGAGAAGATTTCCCGGAACACCGTATTCAACGGAAGCATCGTATGCTGCTTTATAAATATTCTGCATAATTCCGTGAAGTTTTTCGTCAACTTCTTCGAAAGACCAAGAATATCTGATGGAGTTCTGGCTCATTTCAAGACCGCTTGTTGCAACGCCGCCTGCGTTTGCAGCTTTTGCAGGGCCAAAATCGAGACCGCTTGAAATAAAGAGCTCAACAGCTTCGGGAGTACAAGGCATATTTGCACCTTCGCAAACAATTTTCGTTCCGTTTGCAACGAGAGCTTTAGCATCATCAAGATTAATTTCATTCTGAGTTGCACAAGGAAGAGCAATATCACATTTTACGGTCCAAACGCCGTGGCAGCCTTCAAAATATTTAGCTGTTGAAACGCGTTTTGCATATTCGGAGATTCTTCCTCTTTCAACCTCTTTAATTTGTTTAACAACGTCAATGTTAATTCCGTTTTCATCAACAACGTATCCCGAAGAATCGCTCATTGTTACAACTTTTCCGCCTAACTGCATAGCTTTTTCAGCCGCATATATTGCAACGTTTCCAGAACCTGAAACAACAACTGTTTTTCCTTCAAAAGAATCGCCTTTTGCTTTGAGAACTTCGTTTGTGAAGTAGCAAAGACCGTATCCCGTTGCTTGTTTTCTTGCAAGAGAACCGCCATAGGAAAGACCTTTTCCTGTGAGAACGCCCGTAAATTCGTTGCGAAGTCTCTTATATTGTCCAAACATATATCCAATTTCTCTTGCGCCCGTTCCAATATCACCCGCGGGAACGTCAACGTCTGCGCCAATGTGTTTAGCAAGCTCTGTCATAAAAGACTGGCAGAAACGCATACAAACTCCATCGCTCTTTCCCTTAGGATCAAAGTCTGAACCGCCTTTACCGCCGCCCATTGGAAGAGACGTAAGGGAGTTTTTGAAAATCTGTTCAAATCCAAGGAATTTAACAACGGAAGCGTTAACGGAAGGATGAAGTCTGATACCGCCCTTATATGGACCGATTGCAGAGTTATACTGAACTCTGTATCCGCGGTTTACTTGTACTTTACCATTGTCATCAACCCAGCTAACGCGGAACATAATAAAGCGTTCCGGTTCAACAATTCTTTCAAAAACGCCTGCTTCAACAAGGTCAGGGCGTTTGTCTGCAACAGGGTCAAGAGATTCAAAAACCTCTTTAACAGCCTGGAGATATTCAGGTTCGTTAGGGTTTCGTTTAACTGTTTTTTCGTAAACTTCTAAAAGATGTGCATTTTTGATTGCCATAAAATTTTCCTCCAAAAAATGAGATATATAAATTTATTTTTTATTTAAAGCTCAAATAATTTTCAGGGTTAGTATGTTTTCCGTTTAATCTTATTTCAAAATGAAGATGAGCTCCAGTAGAACGGCCTGATGAGCCAATAAGTCCAATGGGATCTCCTGCCGAAACAATATCTC
>JAZNJM010000029.1:0-11705 GCA_045578045.1 Eubacteriales bacterium
TTCGCCCTATATCTTGTCTTAACGTCGTACACTTTTGTGTCAGAAAAACGTTCAACGCTCTGAAAATTAAGGTCTTTTACTTTAAAAGAATTAACCTCAAGCTCTTTTCTTGTGCCAAGAGTTATTTCGTTTTCCTGAACGTTTATATTCGTTACATATGCAGGATATCCAAGGGCAATTCCTAATCCCTTTCTTTGTCCTCTCGTGTAGTTATGAACCCCAATATGCTCTCCTACCTTTTCGCCTCTGAAATTTAAAAACGCTCCTTTTGGGGTTTCTACATTGAGACTTTTTAAAAACTCTCTGTAATCTCCATCTATGAAACAAATATCCTGACTTTCTTTATATCCTTCCGTTTTACTTTGAAGAACATCTTCTTTTATTATGCTGCCAAGAGGAAAACGAATACGTGAAATTTGTTCTTCTGTTAATTTCCAAAGAAAATAGCTCTGGTCTTTTTTTATGTCTGCACCTTTTTTTATGGAATATCTTCCATTTTCATAAGATACGTCAGCATAATGCCCCGTTGCTATAAACGGAATATTTCTTTTTTTGCTTTCTTCAAAAAGAGTTTGAATCTTAACGAATCTATTACATTCAACGCACGGATTAGGCGTTTTTCCGTTTTTATAATATTCTGCAAAAGGAAATACGACTTTTTTCTGAAAACTTTCAGATTTATCTAAAACAAAAAGAGGAATTTCAAGTCCTTTTGCAACTTTTTCAACGGATGAAACGTCTTTATTCAGCATATTAATATACAAGCCTTTAACGCTATATCCTTCATCAAGCAACAGCTTTGCAGAATACTCGCTGTCTATTCCTCCAGATAATCCAAGGAGTATATCGCCTTTATTTTTCACTTTTAACCTACTTTTCCGTTATTATATTCTATATTATTTAAGTTTTGTGTTTTTATTGCTTTTAGAGAGAAAAAGCTCTCTTAAATAAATTGCAACAGGAACAGACAAAACAGCAGAAAGTATAAAAAACATCAAAGCCAAAGGAGTTGACTGATAATTTCCTAAAATTGAATCCAGCTTTATCAATGATGCAAGTTTTTCAAAAATTCCGAAGAATGAAAACTCCTGAGTTACAGCACTCATCGTTTCTTTTGAACCGTCAACGGTGAAATTCAAAGAAGAAACACAATGATAACAAAACATCAAAACGGAAGTTATGAAAGCAATAAGAAAAGAGGCAAACATACAAGCAACAGATTTTTTTCTCGTTTTCTTTGAAATTTCAGACTCTCTTACATAAGTTTCTCCGTTCATCTGAAAATACGCTCTGCATTTATAATATGCAGCAAGCTCAACGCCTTTTTTTCTCTTTTCTTCAATATAACTCTCAGAAAGAGGATTATTTGCAGGATGCTCCAAAAGCTCAACGGAATATTTCAAATCAAGATTCTGTTCTTTTTTGAAATAATATCTGTAGAAAGACTTTTTAACAAGATATAATCCAGATGCTGCCATTTCATTCAGCCATTTTTCTTCATCTGAATATGAAAGAAAAAATTTATCTATAAACTGTTTTTTGTTTTTTGAAGTATATATTTTTGACACTTTTACTACCTCCGTGCCTCTACCTTATAAAAATTATGAAACACCTCATTAAGTATATATCAAAAACTATAAAATGTCAACGGATATTTTTCAAAAAACAATGATATGACCTTATGTTTTTTCAAAAAATATGTTACGTTCTTTATATTAAAAGCACAAAACACTATTATAATAGCTTCTAATTATATATTCTAAAAAAAGACACTGAAAAATCATTTAAAAAATGCTAAAACTACAAAAATTATAATATTTAAAAACAAGCGGAATAATCTAACGATTTTTCCACTTGTTAAATTGTTGTTTATACTATTTATATTGTACCCCAAACTCTCCGCCGAGGCAAATTTCACACGCTGAAGGCGTATTTCAAAGCGAAGCTATTTCACTTGCCCGATAGGGCAAATTTCGTTGAAAAAAGCACTTGCAAAAGCAAGTGCTTTTTTCTGGCAGGGATAGCTGGACTCGAACCAGCGCAGTGCAGGAGTCAAAGTCCTGTGCCTTACCGACTTGGCTATATCCCTACACAGCTCGATTAGTTTACCATAATTATTTCATTTTGTCAATACATTTGAGAAAATTTCCCTAAAAAAATTTGAAAGTTTTTTTGTACTGTTTTTTGTACTGTTTTTTATGCTGTTTTATTTGTTTTTTTACTTTTTTCAATTCAACCCTTTATATTGACAATTTTATTCCAATATTCTTTGTGATGATATTTATTTTCCAATATCCTTTATACTGATAATTTTATTTCATCGTTTTGCAACAAATAAAAACCAGAAATGAGCATAGATATAAAACAAGTCAAACTGTTTAATCAAAAGCTGTTTGAGATATTGCTTTAAAACACTGTTTTCTATTACCACGATTATTGCTTACCGTTTTTCAAAGCAATATCTCTAAATTTAATCAATAAAACTCACGTCAACCGCATTGCAAAACGAGCCAAACTTTTTCAAATTTTTTGTTTTTCAAATCACTTTTGCGAATATAAAAATACAAGTTTCCTAAATCTCCAAACATTAATTCATATTTTTCATCTTGAATTGATGCCATTTGGAACAGCAATATCCACTCTTTTGAAGCCTTATCAATATCTGCTTTTTCTTCTTCAGATATATTATGGTAGCTTTTATCATCGCCGCAATATAAGTTTCTTGAAACTCTTTCACATTCAGAAAGCATTTCATCTTGAATCAAATCGGCGTAACCTAATAGCTTATGTCTTTCGCATATTATTTCAAATCCAGCCTTTTCAACTGCTTCGTCATATGAATCCCAATCACAGTCAACTTTCATATAACACCCTACTTCCTCATAGCTTGGGTATGAAATACCAGATGAAAAAGATAAATCGTATTCATTAACTATATATTCTTCTTTCAAATCGGAAGGAAAATCTTTTTCTTCGAGATAATTTGTATTATCAAAATAAAAAACTCTTGAGCATCCTTCGTCTTTAGGATCAAATCCCCAACGCATTGTCTCTTGTTCATAGAAAAAAAGCAAAAGTCCATTATGGGGAAGTAAATTCTCTTTATCATATTTCTCTATATCTTCAAGATTTATCTGACAAAGGAAAGAAAGCGGTCTATTATCTGTTTCTCCGTCATAATTTTCTCCCTCATATCGAGGCCAGATAAAGTCCTTCGAAACAGCTGGCTTTCCGCCAAACTTACTTCTTTTATAATCTCCATTTTTTTTAGCTTTATTAATAGTTATAGATATTTCATCTCTTTTCAAAATATTCAAAACATCATTCAGAGTTTTATTATTGTCTTTTTTCATAAATCCAAACATATTTTTTTCTCCTTTTACTTTGTTTTTTATTGTTTCTTATTTTCTTTTCATTCTGATATATCTGATTAATACGTATGAAAATAAACAAACGTATATTCCAAGAATAACACCGAAAAATATTGAACCAAAATAATCACGGTTTATCAGATTCATAACAAACTGTGGAATAACACTCACCAAAACAATAAACACAACAGGCATCATTCTGTCTTTATAAACACGCCCTATCATTAATTTTAAGGAATCGTCATCGTTGAATATTGTTTCATCTTCGTTCATCTCAGAGGCTTTCTTTCGGAAATAACTATATCCTGCATATTCCTGAATATATTCCCAGCCACAATCTGAAAACATTAGTAAATACTCATAACGGTTTTCTTTTATTTTAGGATTATAATCAAGCTGATAAACAACGTTTTCAGCTTCACACTTTTCAAAATGATATACGCCCAAACCGCTTACTTTTATTAATTTCCACCCCTGACTATGCATTTTTTTCAAATATTCTTCTTCCTTTTGATGATTATAAACATTAAAATACCTAAACTGTTTTTTTGTTTCCATTTTCAAATATTCTCCTCTATCGTTCTGTATAATCTTCGTATTCGTTTCAATTCAAGGTTTAAAACTTCTGTTCCCAAGGGCGTTATAACGTATATTTTTCTTTTTTCTTCCTCTCTGATAAATTTAATCAACCCATCTTTCTCCATTTTTGATAAACTTCCATACATTGTTCCAGGAGCAAGACGTATTTCTTTGTCAGTGAGCTTTTCAACCATCTGAACAATTCCGTATCCGTGATTTTCTTTTTGCAAACAATATAAAATATAAAATCCCGTTTCCGTCATTGGAACGTAAACTTTTCTTGTATGTGCGTCCACGTTAGCCTCCTTTTATATCTCAGTGCGATGTATCGTGGCTTTATTATATCGCAGTTCGATATATTTGTCAATAGGTTTTTCAAAAAAATAGAAAAATTTCGCAAAAAATAGTTTTTGCAAAATTTATACGTTATTTTAAGTAAAAAAACTGTTTTGACGGAGTTTTTCGTCAAAACAGCTCTTTTATTATATTCCATATTTTAATGTTACGGGATCAAGAAAAATTGGAAGTTTAGGTTGAACAAAGGTTAAAATAAGAAAAGCGAGAGCAACAAGGCATAAAAATGCGAAAGCCATTGTTTGCCCAATAAAGCATTTCTTTTGTTTCTTAAAAAGTGTGTATTCAAAAATAAATGAATACGCCGCTGAAAAATAGAAAATTCCTATATTAAGCCAAGCAGGAGTTTTTCCAAAAACCCCGTTAAGCGTATAAAACAAAAAGGGGATCATAAAAACGCCTATTAATATTCCCTTTAGCTTAACACACCAATAATCGCATAATTTTTCGCTCAAAAGATGTTTTTCCACTAACGCATAGATAAACATTGGAACAAAAAGGATTTTCATATGCTCCCAAGTTGATTCATTTACTCCAGAAAAAACGGCGGCAACAATATTATTTCCACTCCATTCGTAAAGAAAATGAAGAAGCGTACCCGCTATGCAAGTGAAAATAAATCCAAAAAGCTGCATTGCTCTTAAATTATTTTTTTGAATATTCAACACATATACCTCAACGTATTTTTATATTAGAGTATATGCATAATTCATTCAAATTATACTATAATTTGTTTTAACTATAATGTATTTTAACTATAATTCATTTTTTCGATAATTTTTTTTATCATAATAATTTTTAATTATATTTCTTTTTAACTATAATCAGATTCAACTATAATCAATTTAATAATGAAACGTTTTATTTTTTCATAACGTTTATAACAACGTATTCAGATGGAGCAGAAGTTTTAACAGGATACGCCCAACCTGCAACGCCTGAGGTTACAATAGCATAAGTGTCGCTGTCAATTTCAACGCATCCATAATTCAAATCGTTAATTTTAAAAAACGTGTCGATGAAATTAACGGGAAAAAGCTGTCCTCCGTGGGTATGTCCCGAAAGAAGAAGGTTTGTTTTTTCTTTTCCGTTTTCCTCATATTCGCAAGGTCTATGGTCAAGAGTTAATATAAATCTCTTTTCGTCAACCAACTCTGAAAGCTCATTTATACTTTTTCTTTGATGGTTGTCAAAACCCTTATCGTCTCTTCCAATAATTGCAAAATCATCGTTTATTTCAAAAACTTCATCTTTTAATATTTTAATTCCGTTTGATTCTATTGCAGTTTTTAAATCATTTTCCGTATATTCAGAAGAAACCATACTAAAAGGTCTGTCGTGGTTTCCATAAACGTAAAACACGCCGTATTTGCTTTTTATTTTACCTAACTTTTTAAAAACTGTTTCCACGCCCTCTTTAGTTGTTTTATCGTCAACAATATCTCCGCAAAGAATTACAACGTCTGGTTCTTCCTTTCCAACACGAAGGCACACTTCTTCAAGCTCGTTTTCATCAAGTGTAACTCCGAAATGAACGTCTGCAAGGAGAGCAATTTTATATCCCTCTCCCCTTATGTTTTTTTCTGTATAAACCGTATAATCTGTTTTTACAACGTTATGCATATTAAAATATCCCGAAACTAAAAGGGCAAAAGTTAAAACAATAGCTAAAGCACCACTTTTTCCCAATTTTTTCCAGATAATGAATCCGTTTTTGTATTTTTCAGAAAACATTTTTTTCAGAATAAAATCAAAAAGCAAAAACAAAGCAGATATGCCCATAATATGCAACACGGAAACAACATACATTCCCGAAACGTTAAAGCAAAAAGCGGCAATAAGGCAAGAAATTGCGGCAAAAATAGTTTTAATCTTTCTTTTTATTTCTTTTTCAAAGAAAATATTATATGCTCTTTTCAAAAAGAAATAAAAATAAAATCCAACGCCTATAATAATTGGTGATATTAAAAGTCTTAACATAAAAAACTCCATTCTGACGCTAAAACGTGAGCAATAATCTTTTATAGGGAATAAACGTTTTTTTAACGCTAAACCACTATAAATAAACCAAAAACCTTATCTATAAAACCCGAAGCAGAAAACTCACACTTCGGGTTTATTATTTATTATTTCAAATTCTAAAAGTTGAATTCAAGAAAGATTTCAAATTCTGAGAATTGAATTCAAGAAAGATTTCAAATCCTGAGAGTTGAATTTAAGAAAGATTTTAAACGCTCTGTTTGAGGATTTTCAAAAATTTGTGTTGGTGTTCCCTCTTCAACAATAGTTCCATCGTTCATAAAAATAACTCTATCTGCAACCTCTTTTGCAAACCCCATTTCGTGAGTTACAACAATCATAGTAACGTGGCTTTTCGCCAAATCACGCATAACTGCTAAAACCTCCCCCGTTATTTCAGGATCAAGAGCAGATGTTGGTTCATCAAAAAGCATTATTTCAGGCTCCATTGCAAGACCTCTCGCAATGGCAACACGCTGTTTTTGTCCCCCCGAAAGCTGACCTGGGTATGATTTCTCCTTTCCCGAAAGACCAACGGCTGAAAGAAGCTCTCGAGCCTTTTCTATTGCCGCTTGTTTTGGAACTCCTTTAACGTGAATTGGAGAATAACATATATTTTTAAGACAAGTCATATGTGGAAAAAGATTAAAATGCTGAAAAATCATTCCCGTTTTAAGACATATTTTTCTGCAAACGCTTTCTGAGGCATAATTTACTTTTTCACTTGAATCTGTTTTACAAAGAGTTTCCCCGCCTATAATAATTTCTCCCGATTGGATTTTTTCAAGTCGGTTTATACAACGGAGAAGCGTACTTTTTCCAGAACCCGAAGGACCGATTATAGCAACCGTTTCACCCTCGCAAACAGATAAATCCACGTTTGAAACCGCTTTGAAATCTCCATAGGATTTGCAAATATTTTTCATCTGAAGAACAGGCTTGGAGTTATTATTCTGAATTTGTTTATCCACGTTTTTTTCCTCCCGCTTCTTCTGATTTTGAAAATCTCTTTTCCAGCTTTTTGAACACTATAGTCAAAAGGAACGTAAGCAAGAGATATATTCCCGCCGCAACAACGTATGCAAGGAGCTTCTGGTCGCGGTTTACCGCACCTTTTGCCTCTTTCATAAGCTCACTAACACCGATAACGTAAACGAGAGAGGTATCTTTAACAAGCGTTATAGTTTCGTTTGCAACGGAAGGAAGAATTCTTTTTACAGTCTGAGGAATAATTATTCCAAACATTGTTCTTATTTTGGATATTCCCAAAGACTGAGCCGCTTCAAATTGACCTTTATCTATACTTTCAATACCGCCTCTGTATATTTCAGCAAAATATGCCGCATAGTTTAGAACGTACGTTAAAACAGCAGTTTCAATATCGTCTAAACGTATTCCAAAGGAAATTGGCAAAAAGAAATAGAAGAAAAAGAGCTGTAACATTAAGGGCGTTCCTCTGAAAATGAGGACGTAAAGGCGACAAAACCACTTAATCGGAGGGAATTTATTTATACTCCCCAAAGCAAAAGGCAAACCCAATGGAATTGCCATTACAATCGTACAGAAAAATAATAAAAGTGAAACCTTAAGACCGCGCATAAGGGCAGGAAGTATTATTAGAAAATATTCCCACGTTTCAACCATTTTTTATCCTCCCTTATATGTATTTTTGTTTTTCTATTGACTAAAGTGTTTTATTTACAAAAAAGGAAGTCAAGAATTTTTGGCTCTCTTTTTCATAAATAAATATTTTTTCCACTTTAACAAAGTGAAAAAGCCTTTTTTCTCCGTTTTAAAAAAGTATTTGGTAAAAAACAATTATTGGAAAAATAGCCCCTAAAGCCGTACTGACGTACTGCGAAAGGGGATATTTTCCAAAAAAGAGATATTAAAGAAAAACCATAAAATGATTCTTTCTTTTCTTGATAATAAAGAGTGTTAATAACTTTTGAGTTTATTATTTAAATTCAGATAATCAAAAGTTTGTCCGTATGTAAAAACACTCTATTTTGGTTCGCGGCTTTTGTTAATTAACCGTTATAATCTTATTTTGTATAACCTTCGTTAATAACAACATTTTTGCCGAACCATTTGTTACTGATTTCAGCAGCTTTTCCGTTTTTAATCAATTCTGCAAGTGCTTCGTTGATTTTATCAGAAACGCCTGTATCTGCTTTTCTGCATCCGATTGCATAGAAGTCATCGCCAAAGTTATATTCGCAAAGAGATAATTTTGTTTCTCTCTTGGAGTTTTTGTATTCGCCAAGAACTTCGTCAACTACGATACAGTCAATTCTTCCTGCTTCCATATCGAGAATAGCTTCATCATATGTAGGATATTGTTTAATTTTATCCTTATAGGAAGCCGCATCTTTATTTTTTTCCATTTTTTCTAAAGCAGCAGAACCAGTTTGAGTTCCAATGTTATAGTTTGCAAGGTCAACAGCAGAAGCAACCTTAACGTCATCTTTAAGAGTCATAATAACGATTCTGTTGTTGAGATATTTGTTTGTAAGAGACATACTTTCCTGTCTTTTATCGTTTACGGACATTCCGTTCCAGATACAGTCAATGTTTTTGGAAGAAAGCTCCATTTCTTTTGAGTTCCAATCGATAGGCTTGAATTCAATGTCAATACCGAGGACTTCGCCAACTGCGTTTGCGAGGTCGATATCAAAACCAACGAGGTTTCCGCCTTCATCTCTGAAGCCCATAGGAGCAAACGTATCATCAAGACCAACTACAAGTTTGCCTTTGTTTTTGATATAATCCCAACCAGCAGACTCATCTTTTTTGCCACAAGATGCAAAGCAGAAAAGGCACATTATAAGAGCTAAAACTAATGATAAAGTTCTTTTCATTTTTCCCTCCGAAAAATTCTAATAATTTAGTACGCTAAAGTACCTTCATATAGTATCATATATTTTCGTTTTTGTCAAGCATAAAAAGTAAATTTATTCCCTTTTATTATACATATTTACGAAATATACTAAAAAAACGGTATACGCCAATTAACCGATCTACCAATCGTTAGATTTTAGTCTGACTTTTTGGGGATCGGTTTAAAACGCAACCGTTTTTATATATTATAAAATTTCGCAATTTATATATCTATGAACGTTCCGCAATTTATATACTGAATTTTATTTTTTAAAATTTGCTTTAACATTCCATATTGTTCAATTCCCGTACAATGACAAGTATAATATACCGTTTCATACGAAGAAAGTTTTTCAGAAATATTCATAAGTTCTTTTGAATCATATTCAAGGGATGAAAGATGAAGTCCGCCAACGAAAATGTCTGGCTTGAAAAAGTTCATTATATTTAAAATTCCCCTATGAGAACAACCGCTTATTAGTATTCTTTTCCCATTTTCTTCTACTAAAAGATACTGTTCGTGAAGAAAATCGTCTTGAACGTTTTCTCCCTCGGTTTCTTTCAAAAGACCGAAAGAATTATGCTTTTCTAAAAGGGGTATATTTTCAGCAGAATAAAGAGAAACAAAATCAAATATTTTCTTTTCTTTTTTTGTTAAAACAACTCTGTTATCCTTTTTCAAAGATTCATCAAGACCGATATATCCGTTTTTTGAATAATACTTCCCGAAAGCATCTTCGTTTATATATAATGGAGATGTTTTATTAGCTTTTAAAAATTCAGTCGCACCTCCACCGTGGTCATAATGCCCGTGGGAGAGAACGGCGGCGTTGATTGACTTAATATCTATCCCCAATTTTTCCGAGTTTTTCAGAAAAACGTCTGTTTGTCCCATATCAAAAAGTATATTTTTGCCTAAAGATTCTATATAAAGAGAAAGACCGTGTTCAGCGGTCAATCCCTTATTTTTAACGTAATTTTCACATAAAACAGTTATTTTCAAAAGGAATCTCCTATTTGCAGTTTCCAAAGAAGGTATGAATTATTCTCAACATATCTCTGTTTCTCATATCAACGTTTGGTGCACCAAGAATAACGATAAAAAGTTTTTTTCCGTCTTTTTCAGCCGTTGTGCAAAGACATTTTCCCGCAATATCCGTTGAACCTGTTTTCAAACCGTTTACCAGCGGACAATAGTATTCTCCGTGTTTTGCAAGAAGCGGGTTTGTGTTCAACCATCCCATTGATTCGCCTTCAAGGGTTTTGCAATAATAAGTATACGTTGAACAAGCATCTGTTATTTCTTCAAAAGAAGCGGCGTATAAGCTAATAAGCATCATATCATAAGCTGTTGTATAATGATCATCGTGATGATATCCGTCTGGACCTGAGAAATTCGTGTTATACGCACCAATCTCTAAAAGTTTAGAATTGCAAAGGTCCATAAATTTTTCAACAGCTTCATTATCGCTTAAAGATTTTCCGTATAAATATCTTGAAGTATTAACTGCTATGGTATATGCCGCGTCATTTCCCGAAGGGAGCAACAAAGCGTATAATAAATCCTTCAAAGCATAGCTCTGACCTTCTTTTATATATGCCATACTTGAATTATACCCAACCATATTTATTTCTTTTCCAACGTAAAAAGCAGTGTCTATAGGAACGTATTCAAGAGCAACAGCCGCCGTTAACAGCTTTGTTACACTTGCGGGATATGCTTTATCATAAGCATTTTTTTCATACAAAATTACCTTATTAGTTGAATCATACACAAAACAATGGGGAGAATTTACATACACACCTCCAAGATTTCCGTGCGTTGCTCCCGCCATAAGATTTCCGTCAAAGTTTTGTTCAGAAGAATTATCCATTTCAGAAGGCTCTTCCGAATCCTCACTCTCCTCATATATAGCTGATTCATCAGAATATTCCGATTTTTCAGATTTGTCTGAATCTCCACCGCTTTCAAAAAAGCCACTTGTTTCTGAATCAGCTTCACTTTCGTTTTCCATAACTTCAACGTCTTTCCCCGATTCTTCGTCATCGGCCACAATATCGTGAACACAAGATATAACGAACAAAACAAAGGTGAGAAAGACGATAAAAACAAATATTATTCTTTTTATAGTCTCGCGTGTTCGCGTCATTTTCTGTTTCCCCTAAAAAATAAGAAAAAAATAAACTGCTATTTAGCAGACGTTTATGCCACGAGTAGAATTATACAGTAAATTATTTAAGATGTCAACACCAAAGGCTACAAATTACATTTTTTTACAATTTATTTTGTTAATTCTTGTACGTATTGGAAAATATAAGTCTAAAGAAACAAAAACTTAAACCTATATAGTTTTAATCGTTAATCGAGTAGGAGGGATTATGTCCCTCCTCTCACACCACCGTACGTGCCGTTCGGCATACGGCGGTTCAATTCAAACTTGAATATGCACTTTCGCATAATAATCAGAAAGACTGATTAAGCCTCGCTTGGTCAGTTTTTCT
>JAZNJM010000030.1:0-22782 GCA_045578045.1 Eubacteriales bacterium
GACCGCTTGGCCTCCGACTTTAACGCTTTATCTGTATAACCTAATTTTTTGCCTTTTTCATAATCTTTTGCAGAAATTCCATTTTTGATTTTTTCTTCAAAATCAGCAAGGTTTTTTATTTTATTTAAAAACCATTTGTCAATTTTTGTTATTTCGTTAATTTTATCAACAGAAACGCCTTTTTTCAAAGCTTCGAAAACTGTAAAAATTCGTTTATCATCAAGCCTTCCAAGACGTTCAATAACGTTTTCTTCTTCATTTGGAAGATTCAGAGTATCAACGGATATTTCTGCGCCTCGAATCGCTTTCATTAATGCAGATTCAAAGTAATTTGATATAGACATAACTTCGCCCGTTGCTTTCATTTGTGTTCCTAACTTTCTACTTGCACCTTTGAATTTATCAAAAGGCCATTTTGGAAACTTAACAACAACGTAATCGATTGACGGTTCAAAACAAGCAAAGGTTTTTCCTGTTATATCGTTTCTTATTTCATCAAGAGAATATCCTAAAGCAATTTCCGTTGTTATTTTTGCAATGGGGTAGCCCGTTGCCTTACTTGCAAGGGCAGAAGAACGTGAAACACGCGGGTTAACCTCTATTACAGCGTATTGAAAGCTAATTGGATCAAGAGCAAACTGACAGTTACAACCGCCAACAACTCCAAGAGCTGAAACAATTTCCAAAGCGGCATTTTTAAGCATATTATACTCTTTTGAAGCCAAAGTCAAAGCGGGAGCAACAACAATGGAATCTCCCGTATGAATACCAACGGGATCAACGTTTTCCATACTGCAAACAGCGATAACGTTTCCAAGGGCATCACGCATTGTTTCAAACTCAATTTCTTTCCAGCCGAATATATATTTTTCAACAAGAATCTGAGTTATAGGGGACATATCAAGACCTGTTTTTGCAACGAGTCTTAATTCTTCTTCGTTATACGCTGTTCCGCCGCCGCTTCCTCCTAAGGTATAAGCGGGACGGACTATAACGGGATAACCAATTTTTTCTGCAATATCAAGGGAAGTATCAACGTCATTCGCAATTCCCGATGGAATACAAGGCTGGTTAATGGAATCCATAGTATCCTTAAAAAGTTTTCTGTCTTCTGCTCTTTGAATAGCTTCAACACTTGTTCCAAGGAGTTTAACTCCAAATTTTTCAAGAACACCATCCTCATAAAGCTGAGTTGCAAGGGTAAGACCTGTCTGTCCTCCAAGTCCTGCAAGGAGACTGTCGGGACGTTCTTTTTCAATTATTCTTACTAAGGTTTCTTTATTTAACGGTTCTAAATATATTTCATCAGCTAACGCTTTATCTGTCATTATAGTTGCGGGGTTGGAGTTTACAAGAACAACGTTAACTCCTTCGCGTTTAAGCACACGACAAGCCTGTGCACCCGCATAGTCAAATTCAGCCGCCTGACCTATTACAATAGGCCCTGAGCCAATAACTAAAACCTTTTTTATATTTTTATTCAGAGGCATACTTTATCCTCCATATTCTTTAAAAACTTGTCATATAAAAACAGAGTGTTGTTTGGACCGTTATATCCTTCGGGACGAAACTGAACGGAAAATGCATTAATCTTTTCATATTCCATTCCCTCGCAGCTTCCGTCATTTGCATTAACAAAAGTTATTTTAGCATTTTCGGAGAGGTTGTCTGTTTTAACACAATACCCGTGATTCTGAGCAGTTATATATGTTTTTCCCGTTTCTTTGCTTATGGAAGGCTGATTCACTCCGCGATGACCGTATTTCATCTTTTCTGTTTCACAACCGTTTGCTAAAGCCAAAATCTGATGTCCCATTCCAACAGCAAAGATAGGATATTTGCCCGAAAGCTCTTTAATACATTTTATTGTTTCTGAAAGCTCGGAAGGGTCTCCTGAGCCGTCTGAAATGAAAATTCCTTGTGGATTATATTCCTCAATTTCCTTTGATAAAGCGTTGTATGGGAAAAGACAAATTTCGCAATTTGCATTTTTTAAAACGTTTATAGACGCTTCTTTTGTTCCAAGGTCAATAAAGGCAACCTTTTTTTCTCCGTTTGAAATAGTCTCAGAATGGTTTACTGAAACGTTTTGAATTGAATTAGAGGCTTTATATTCTTTTATAAAATTAAAATTATCTGGTATTTTTTTACATATTGTCGCATTGCACGTTCCGTTTTCACGAAGAATTCTTGTCAGCTCTCTTGTGTCAACGTTGCAAATTGCAGGAATTCCGTTTAATTTAAGATAGTCGGAAAGTTTTCCCTCGCATCTGAAATTAGAAGGCATATCGCAAACCTCACGCACAACGAAACCCGCAACCTTAGGGATTTTGTTTTCGCTGTCAAATACCATTCCATAGTTTCCAATCATAGGGAAGGTTTTCATTACTATCTGACCGCTATAATTATTGTCTGTCAAGGTTTCTGGATAGCCAACCATAGAAGTATCAAAAACAAGCTCACCCAATGCTTCAACGTCTGCACCAAAGCTATTTCCTTTGAAAACTAATCCGTTTTCAAGACAAAGATAGATTTTTTCCATATTTTTTTACCTGATTTCAGTAAAATTAAAACAAGAAATTTAAAAAATTATTGTTTCATACATTTAACAAGAACTGCTTTTTGAACGTGAAGTCTGTTTTCTGCTTCATCAAAAATGCTATGGGCATAATTATCCATAACCTCAGCCGTTATTTCTTCACCTCTATGTGCAGGGAGACAATGGAGAACTATTGCATCTTTTTTTGCATATGACATAACTTCTGTGTTAATCTGATAGCCCTCAAATGCTTTTTTACGAATTTCAGCTTCGCCTTCTTGTCCCATTGAAGCCCAAACGTCTGTATAAACAGCGTCTGCATCTTTAACAGCTTCTATTATGTTGTCTGTGCATAAGTATCTGCCCGTTGAAGCTGCCCATTCCATAATATTTTTATCAGGTTGATATTCTTTTGGACAAGCGGTTACAACAGTCATTCCACATTTTATACCGCCAACAATCAAGGAGTTTGCCATATTGTTTCCATCACCAATGTAAACGAGCTTACAGCCTTCAAGCTCACCCTTATATTCACGGATTGTCATAAGGTCTGCAAGAACCTGACAAGGATGACAATAGTCTGTAAGTCCGTTAATAACGGGAATACCGCTGTATTTTGCTAAATCTTCAACCTCTTTTTGTTCAAAGGTACGAATCATAATACCGTTTAAATATCTTCCAAGAACTCTTGCAGTATCTTCAACGGGTTCACCTCTTCCAATCTGAAGGTCTCTTGAGCTGAGGAATAAAGCGTTTCCGCCCAATTCATACATTCCAACTTCAAAGCTGACTCTTGTTCTTGTTGAAGATTTCTGGAAAATCATTCCCAAGGTTTTTCCTTCAAGGAGCTTATGAGGAATACCGAATTTGCGTTCATACTTAAGCTGGTCGGCTAAATTCAATATATCGAAAATTTCTTCTGTGGAAAGGTCGGAAAGTTTAAGTAAATGGTTCATTGAGAAATTACCTCTTTCAAAATATTAATTGCTTTTTCAAGCTGTTCGTCTGTTATGGAGAGTGGAGGGAGAAGTCTAACCTTTGTTTTTGCGCTAATAACAAGAACGCCTCTTTTTATACATTCGGCAATAACTTCTTTTGCATCTTTTTCTGTTTCAAGTCCAAGCATTAGTCCCATACCACATATGTTTTTAACAACGGGGGATAATTCTTTTATTATATATTCACTTTTTCTTTTTACGTCTGCAAGAAGTTTTTCGTCAATTCTTGAAAGCACGTTCAAAGCACCTGCGGCACAAACGGGATTTCCACCAAAGGTAGAGCCGTGTGAACCCGGGGTGTATGTGTTTTCAACCTTTTCTGAAAGCATTGTTGCACCAATAGGAAGTCCACCACCAAGACCTTTTGCTGTTGTTACGATGTCTGGGTTTATTCCGTAATTCATATAACCGTAAAGCATACCCGTTCTTCCGTTACCCGTTTGAACTTCATCGCATATGAGCAAAATATCTTTTTCTTTTGCATATTCAGCGAGAGATTTAACAAACTCTTTTTCAAGGGGAAGAACCCCGCCTTCGCCTTGAATAACTTCAAACATAATGGCACAAACGGGATATTTTTCAGCTAATTCTTTAACTGAATCAAAATTCGTTTCAGCATACAAAAAACCTTCTGTGAATGGATTGAAAATTGTATGGAAAGAATCTTGTCCCGTTGCAGAAAGCGTTGTTATTGTTCTTCCGTGAAAGCTGTTTTTAAGAGTTATTATATAGTATCTTCCTTCGCCGTATTTATCAAAAGAATACTTACGAGCCGCTTTTATTGCACATTCGTTTGCTTCTGCTCCTGAATTGGAAAAGAAAACCTTTTTCATTCCTGTTTTTTCGCAAAGAAGCTCTGCAAGGTCAGCACAAGGCTTTGTATAGTATAAATTTGAAGTATGTTGAAGTGTATTAAGCTGTGTGGTTACAGCGTTAACCCATTCTGTATCAGCAATACCAAAGGTATTAACTGCAATACCTGATGAAAGGTCAATATACTCTTTTCCGTCTGAGTCTTTGAGTAATGCTCCTTTACCTTCCGTTATTTCAACGGGAAAACGCCCATAGGTTGAAGCAACGTATTTATTATCTTTTTCTTTTATCGTCATTTTTTCCTCCCAGTCTTGAATCAAACAAACATTGTTCCAAGACCTTCGTCTGTGAGTATTTCTATAATGAGTGAGTGGGGAACACGTCCGTCTATGATAAATACCTTTGAAACGCCTCTTCTTATAGCCTCTGTGCAACAGTCAATTTTAGGAAGCATACCCCCTGATATAATACCTTTTTTAATAAGAGCAGGTGCTTCGCTTACGTTAATTTTTGAAATTAAGGTTGAAGGATCGTTAACGTCTTCAAGAATACCGTGTGTATCTGTCATAGAGAAAAAGCTCTCCGCTTTCAATGCACCCGCAATTTTTGCGGCGGCTGTATCTGCGTTGATGTTATAAACGTTTCCATCTTTGTCCGCACCAACTGTTGAGATAACGGGAATATATCCCGCTTCGAGAGCAGCATCAATAACAGATGTATCAACGTCCGTTATTTTTCCAACAAATCCAAGTCTTTCGTCTAAGGGTTCAACCTCAAACATTTTTCCGTCAATTCCGCAAAGACCTATTGCTTTTCCTCCCGCATTTTGCAAAAGACCAACAAGATTTTTATTAACTTTTCCCGCAAGAACCATCTGAACAGTTTCAGCAGTTTCTTTGTCTGTTACTCTAAGTCCGTCAACGAATACGCTTTGTTTTCCGATTTTTTTAAGCATATCGTTAATTTCAGGACCTCCTCCGTGAACAAGAACGATTTTAATTCCAATAAGAGATAAAAGAACAAGGTCTTTCATAACGGAAAGTTTTAATTCTTCGTTTATCATAGCGTTTCCGCCATATTTAACAACTATTGTTTTGTTTCTGTATTTCTGTATGTGTGGAAGAGCTTCAACGAGAATTTCAGCTCTTTGTCCGTTTGTAAATTCCATTTTTTCAATACTTCCTATCTTTAATAATTATCAGGTTCTGTAATCACCGTTTATTTTAACGTAGTCATAAGTTAAATCACATCCCCAAGCGGTAGCGTTTCCAACGCCTTCGCCAAGAGAAACGTTTATTTGAATTTCGTCTTCCATTAAAACGGTTTTTGCAATTTCCTCAGAAAATTCAATTCCTGCTCCGTTTTGGCAAACGTCAACCTTTCCTCCTTTTGAAGCAAAGGAAACGTCAACCTTTGAAACGTCAACGTCCGCACCGCTATATCCTATGGCGCAAAGAACACGTCCCCAGTTTGCATCTGCTCCAAACATTGCGGCTTTAAGCAATGATGAACATACAACAGATTTTGCAACAACTCTTGCCGTTTCCGTGTCTTTAGCACCTTTAACGTTACATTCAAGAAGTTTTGTTGCACCTTCACCATCTTTTGCAATCATTCTGCAAAGTTTACAGGTAATAGAAGCGAGCGCTTTTTTGAATATTTCAAAATCTTCGTTTTCTTCTGTTATTTCTTTATTTTCTGCCATTCCGTTTGCAATAACGGAAACCATATCGTTTGTTGACGTATCGCCGTCAACGCTTATCATATTGAATGAATCAAGAACGTCTGCGGAAAGTGCTTTTTTAAGAAGGTTTGAAGATATGGAAACGTCTGTTGTTACAAAAACAAGCATTGTTGCCATATTTGGATGAATCATTCCCGAACCCTTTGCAATACCGCCCATTTTACATTCTTTTCCGTTGATTGTAAAAGAAACAGCACATTCTTTCAAAACTGTATCCGTTGTCATAATTGCTGTTGCTGCATCAACGCTTCCGTTTGGGTTAAGACCTGAAACAAGCTCTTCCATTCCGTTTGCAATGGGGGAGATATCAAGAGGCTGACCTATTACGCCCGTAGAAGCAACGATAACGTCTTTTGCAGAGATGCCCGTATGTTTTTCAACAAGAGCACACATATTTTCTGCTATTTCAATTCCGTTTGCGTTGCAAGTGTTTGCGTTTCCGCTGTTACATATAACAGCCTGAGCATATCCGTCTGCAATATTATTTTTTGTAACTGTTAGGGGAGCTCCCTTAACAAGATTCTTTGTATAAACCGCCGCCGCAGTTCCTTTCTTTTCGCTTATAATTAAAGCAAGGTCTTTTTTAGTTTTGTTTTTTCGGATTCCACAATGAACGCCGTATGCTTTATATCCTTTTGGTGCGGTAACTCCGCCTTGTATGTAATTCATAATTATACTGATTAAATCATCAAAATTTTATGATTTAAAATCCTTTCAAATTTATTAGTAAAACAGATGATATATTAAAGATTAAGATTATTTAAATGTCTGCATAGAAAAGTCCTTTATATTCGTCTGCACCCATTAAAATATTCATACATTGAACAGCAGAGCCGGAAGCACCTTTTCCTAAGTTATCGTAAACAGAAGTGAGGATAATTCTTTCTTCGTTTCCGTAAACGGAAATCATCATATTGTCTTTTCCCGTAAGCTCACCTGCGGCAAGAAGTGTTTTTTCATTTTCAACGTATTTAACCGCAGGAGTTGTGTATAACTCTCTGTAAACCTTTTTAATATCTTCAATTCCAAAGCCGCTGTTGAGCTGCGAGCCGAAAAGCTGAACCGTCATTTCCATACCGCTGTAATAGTCGTCAACGATAGGGGAGAACATAGGAGCGTTTTCAAGAGCTGATATATATTTCATCTCTTTCAGATGCTTATGATTCTGAGAAAGACCATATTGTCTTGGAGTCGAAAGCAAAACGCTTCTGTCTTTATCCTCGTATTCTGCAATCATCTTTTTTCCTCCGCCGCTATATCCCGTTAAAGAATGACAGCAAAGTAAAGCATCTTTTGGAAGTAAACCATTTTTTACAAGAGGGTAAACCAAAGCAATAAATCCACTTGCGTGGCAGCCTGGGTTTGCAATTCTTTTTCCGTTTTTAATAGCTTCTTTATGTTGGGGAGATAATTCGGGGAATCCATACGCCCAACCATCCGCTGTTCTATGGGCGGTTGAGGCATCTATAATTTTAACGTTTTCGTTTTCAATGAGGCTGACGGCTTCTATTGATGCCGCATCGGGTAAACAAAGAAAAACTATATCAGCAGAATTAATAGCTTCTTTTCTTGCGTTTATATCTTTTCTTAAATTTTCAGGAAGAGTTATGAGAGAAATATCGTCTCTTGTTGATAATCTGTCAAAAATTCTCAATCCCGTTGTTCCTTCTTTGCCGTCAATGAATACTTTTGTCATTATTTTTCTCCGTTTTGTTTAATACTTTAAATTCTTTGTATAATTATACAATATAATATGCATAAAGTCAATATGCATTTTTGCACAAAAGCGTTATATCTTTTTTGTAAAAATATAATATGTTGCTAAAAAGAAATCCTTTATACGCGAGGGAAATTCTCTTGCCTTCCATTTTCTGTGTTTATTTTTTGAATATTCGTGAAAATTACATTTTAATCCTGATGAATCAATTTTAAATTTTCTTGCTATATAAATCAATCTTGGGAGATGAAATGCCTGAGAAAGAAAATACGCACTTTTAACGTTAAAGATTTTTTTGCTGTTAAAAACCGTTTCAAAGGTGGAAAATCCTGAATTATCCCGAAAAATTTTATCTTTTGGTATTCCTTTATCCAAAAGGTATTTTTCCATAGCTTCCGTTTCGCTGTATTCTTCTCCCTTATGGTCTCCGCTTACGATTATTTTTTCAACTAAGCTGTTTTCATAAAGAATAACTGCTCCGTCAAGTCTGTCTCTCAGAACGAGGGAAGGCTTTTTATCTTTTGTCACCCCAGCGCCGAGAACAACTGCAAACTCCTTTTTTGAATCAGAAAGAGATGTTTTATCAATAATGTATTTTTTTGTGCATAAAATAATATAAATATTCAGTATAATCACATTTTTATCCGTTTTTTATTTTTGAGAGCTTATTTTATAAAAGATTTTTAGTATAAGACTTAATAAGGCTATACCAAAAAGACAACCAAGGGTATCAATTACAATATCTATAAACTGGAAGGCTCGTCCTTCAGAAAAAATCTGAATTATTTCATCTGTAACCGCAATAAAAAAAGTAAATGGTAAAGAGATTAAAATAACCTTTTTCATTTTCTCTGATATTAAGCGTATTGTATATGAAAAGCAAAATGATAAAGCGGCAAACTCTGAAAAATGCGCAAAAGTGCGAACAGAACCTCCAATTTCAGCCGCAGTATATTTTGTATTAAAAATACAATTAACAAGGTTTGCCACAATTTTGCTGACTTTTTCGCTATCTTCTGATGAATCTGCTCCGTTTTTCATTGAATTTGAAAAAATGAAACAAATGAGGAATAAGGTTAATGCAGAAAAAATGATAAATAATAATTTTCGTTTTTTCGTGAGTTTTTTGAAAAAGTGCATTTTACGCCTTTCCTTTTTCAAGCATTTCTTTTGCTGTCATATAAACGTTTTCCGTTATCTCAATTCCACCCAAAATTCTTGAAACTTCTTCAATTCTTTCTTCAAATGAAAGGGGGAGGGCTGAAGAAACAGTTCTTCCGTCTTTTTCTTTTTTTGAAACGAGAAAATGTTTATCAGATAAAGCGGCAATTTGTGCAGAATGGGTAACACAAATAACCTGTTTATTATTTTTTGACAGAGATTTCAACTTTATACCAAGTTTTTCGCTTGTTTTTCCCGAAATTCCCGTATCAATCTCGTCAAATACCATAGAAGAAACTCCGTCTGCTTCTGAAAACGCACTTTTCAAAGCTAACATAAACCTTGAAAGCTCACCTCCCGAAGCTGTTTTTTCAAGAGGCTTAAATTCTTCGCCCGCGTTTGCAGAAATTAAAAATTCAACTTTATCCCAACCGTCAGAAGATAATTCTTTTCTTGAAATATCAATTTTAAATCTGAATGATGGCATATCCAATCCCTCAAGATGCTTTTGAACGGAGCTTTCAAGAAGGGCTGCCGCCTCTGTTCTTAAACGGGAAAGTTTATCTGCTTCAAGCTCTGAAAGTTTTTTGTATCCTTCGCATTTTGCTCTTATTTTTTTTATATTATTTTCAGAATCCAATAAAACCTCTCGTTCTTCTTTAAGTTCTTCAATAAGCTCTAAAAGCCCGTTGAAATCCTTCTGATACTTTCGTTTAAGAGAGGAAATGGCGTGTAGACGGCTTTCAATTCTGTCAAGCTCAGAAGCACTGTTTTCTGCATTTTCTCCATATGATTCAACGGTTTCGGCAATATCTTCAAGTTCACATTTAACGCTTTCAAGCCTTTCTATAAGCTCTTCAGACTCTTCTATAATACCGCTAACGCTTCTCAAAGCAGAAACCGCATCATAAACAAGGTCAAACGCATTTTTGTTTCCTTCTTTCAAGGTATCGAGAACAGTTATAACAGCGTTGTTAATTTTTTCGCTGTTTTTCAAAATTTTGCTTCTTTCTGAAAGTTTTTCTTCTTCGCCAACTTTAAAAGAATGTTTTGAAAGGTCTGAAAGCTGATATTTAATCATATCAAGACGAAGGTCTTTGCTTTCTTCGTTCTTTTTCGCTTCCTCTAATTTTTTCTTTTCCTCAAAAAAGTTTTTATATGCTTTAAAATAGCTTTCTTTATCCGTTTTTCCAAATCCGTCTAAAAATTGAAGCTGTGCTTTTTCGTCTATAATTTTTGTATCGTTTTGACCGTGGATATCAAGAAGTATGGAAGAAACTGCTTTTAATTTTGTTAGTGGAACGGGGCGTTCATTGATTTTACAGGAGCTTTTACCTTCTGACGATACTTTTCTTGAAATATAAACGTTTCCTTCATCATCCGGAATAACGTCAAATTCCAAAAGTCTTTCTTCTGTATATTTATCATTTATTTCAAAACATCCTTGGGAAAGGGCATATTCTTCTCCAAAACGAATATCGTCTGCGTTTGCCTTTGCTCCAATAAGCAATTTTAACGCTTTCATAATAAGGCTTTTTCCTGCACCCGTTTCACCCGTTAAAACGTTGAATCCGTTTCCAAATTCAACAGTTGAGTTTTTTATGAGAGCTAAATTTTCAATATGAAGTGAAGAAAGCATATTGTCCTCCCATTTCTAAAATAATATGAAAATTTTTATTGTTCTATAGCGTTTTTAAGTTCCTCAGCAAAAATAAATGCTTCTTCCTTTGATTTCATAACGATGAAAACAGTGTCATCTCCCGCAAGTGAACCGACAATTTGTTCATCGTGAAGCATATCGATTGATGCACCAACTGCGCTTCCCATTCCTGGATAGCTTTTGATAACAACAATATTTTCAGCGGGTGTTATTGAACGAACAGCATCCATAAGAACGTTTTTAAATCTATATGACGAAGCATCTCCCGAAAGATTGGAAGAACACGCATATTTTGTTCCGCCTTGCTGGTCGGAGATTTTAACAATTTGAAGCTCTTTGATATCTCTTGAAAGTGTCGCTTGAGTTGCGTTTATTCCAGCCTCCTTCAAAAGCTCTAAAAGTGCATCTTGTGTTTTAACAGCATTTTTTTTAATTATATCCTTTATCAGCTTTTGTCTGGTTGATTTATTTCTTTTAAGCATAAAAATATCTCCTGAATTTATTGTTGAATTGCAAAAACAGTTTTACAATTCGCTATTTTCGTTATCCGTTTAGCTTTGAAACGAGAATGTCGCAGAAAGTTTTTGAATTGAGCTTTATAAGCATGGTTTCACGTTTTGACCGTTTCAAAACAATATTATCACCGCTTTCAAGGTGATATGAAGTGTTTCCGTCTGTTGTGAGCCAAGCCTCGCTGTTGTTTGTTTCCGTAACGTTTATTGTTATGGTTGATTGAGGAGAAAAAATCATATGCCTTGCACCCGATAGAGAATATGGGCATATGGGAGTTACTTGAAAACAGTCAAGAGATGGATCTACAACCGCCCCTCCAGCCGACATTGAATATGCTGTTGAGCCCGTTGGAGTTGAAACAATCATAGCGTCTGCTCTGTATTCCATATAACCTTTTGTTCCGCAAAAAAGTCTGAAATTCAACATTCTTGAAAGACTACCCTTTGAAACAACAAATTCGTTTAAAGCTGTATCTTTGAAAACAACGTTTTCTTTTCTTTGTATTTCACAATCAATCATCATTCTTCGCTCAATTGAAAAGTTTCCTTCGAGAAAAGAATCTACGTTAAAATAATCATTTTCTTCAAGGGAGGTAAGATACCCGATTTTCCCCGTATTGATACTAAGCATCGGAATTTCCGAAATAGAAGCCTTTCTTGCGGCGGCAAGAACCGTTCCGTCCCCTCCAATAACAATTAATACGTCTGTTTTGTTATATAGATCGTAAGAATCTGTTTCACAGCAAAGCCAATCTGGAGCTTTTACAATAATTCCTTTTTCTTTAAATATTTTTGAAAGCTCAATAGCTTTATTAATTGCAGAAGGTTTGCTTCTGTTTGGAAGTAAAGCAACGCTTTTAATTTGATTTTTCAAAATGGCTCACCCCACGTTTATAAAATATGCAAGAAATTCTCTGTTTCCGTCTCCGCCTTCAATGGGAGAGGGGAGAAAGTCCAAAAACTTAAGCCCGTTTTTTTTCCCTTCAAGTTTAATTTTTTCTATAACCTTAGGATAAAGTTTTTCGTTTTTAACAATTCCGCCTTTTCCTACGTTTTCTTTTCCAACCTCAAACTGTGGTTTAACCAAAGAAATAAAAATTCCGTCTTTTTTTAAAAAACTTGATATAGCAGGGTAAATAAGCGTTTGTGAAATAAATGAAACGTCCATAACAACAACGGAAATTTCATCTGGAAAAGAGTCTATATTCAACGTTCTTGCATTTGTTTCTTCCATTGATATAACGTTTTCATTTGCTTTTATTTTAGAATGAAGCTGATTTTTTCCAACGTCAACGGCGTATATTTTTTTTGCACCCTTTTTTAAAAGAACTTCTGTAAAACCGCCAGTTGATGCACCTATATCAACGCATATCTTGTCTTTAACCTTAATATTAAAGGCTTCTATTGCGTGTAAAAGTTTTAACGCCCCTCTTGAAACGTATTCTTCTTCCGTGTGTAAAATAGAAATAACGCTGTTTTCGTCAACAAGCTCTGACGGTTTTTTCAACGTTTTTCCGTTAACTGAAACTTTTCCATCTAATATTAAGTTTTTGCTTTTTGTTCGGCTTTCAACCAATCCTAAAGAAACGCATAAAACGTCAAGTCTTGTCATATTTTGTTATTTAAGCTCCGTTGAAATATCTTCTGCCATAGATTTTGAATCAAATCTGCAAAGTTTATATAAATCGTCTGGTGAACCGTGTGGTATAAATTTGTTATCTATGGCGTTAATTTTTATTTTTGTATTTTTAATCAGCTCTTTTTGTCTTATCTCAGACGTTAGTGTTGCGGCGAAACCGCCTTGAAGTATTCCTTCTTCGGGCAGATAAAGAACTTTTGCGTTTTCCAAAAGGGGAAGAATATTCTCAATTGAAAACGGTTTTAATTTCGTTACGCATATAACTCTGACAAAAAAATCAAGATTTTCTGCTGCCTTTGCGGCAAAAGAAGCACATCTTCCATACGTTACTACAACGCAATCAGGAAAGTTTTTTTCACCTTTTCCGAAATCTTTATATTTATATCCGTTACATTGAATTGAATCTGTTGGAAAACCACATTCTCCTCCTTTGGGATATCTTACAGCACAAACGTTTTCACCAATTTCACATTCTTTCAAGCTCTTTCTAAGATCTTCAAAAGATTCAGGGGCGTATAAAGTGAGGTCTGGAACTCCGCAAAGAAAGCTAACGTCAAAAACACCATGATGTGTTGGACCGTCTGTTGCTGAAAATCCTGCTCTGTCAAGGCATAAAACTATATGAAGTTTTTGAAGAGCAGCATCGTGTATTATTTGATCATAGCATCTTTGAGCAAATGTTGAATATACCGCAAAAAAAGGAATAAGTCCCTCTGTTGCAAGGGCAGATGCAAAGGTTAATGCGTGTTCTTCTGCAATACCAACGTCAAAAAATCTATTGGGATATTTTTTTTCAAAAGAATCAAGTCCCGTTCCAAAGCTCATTGCTGCGGTTATTGCACAAATTTTTTCGTTTTTTTCAGAAAGAGCGCATATTTCTTCACCAAAAACAGAAGAAAATGATTCCTTTCCTTGATGAACGCCTTCTTCAAGCTCGAAAGAACCAACACCGTGATATGCACCTGGATTTTTTTCCGCTTTTGTATATCCTTTTCCTTTTGTTGTGTGAATATGAACTATACAAGGTTTTGAGCTGAGTTTAGCTTCGTTTAAAACGTCTTCTAAAAACTCAATTTTGTTTCCGTCTGCAACTCCAATGTAGTCCCAACCTAAATCTTCATACAAGGTTTGCATCTTCAAAGCACGTTTTACCATATTTTTGCTTCTTCTGAAAAAATCGGCAATATGCTTTCCCACAAAAGGAATTTTATTCGTTCCTCGCTCAATTCCTCTTTTGAATCGAAAATACTTTTTCGTTGTCAAGAATCTTGACATATAATTGCTCATTCCGCCAACGTTTTTTGATATACTCATCTCGTTATCGTTCAAAACGGCAATGAGCTTTAAATCTTTGTCGGCACAGTCGTTTAGTGCTTCGTATATCATACCGCCTGTAAATGCTCCGTCTCCAACGACTGCAACGGTGTAGGCATCAACACCCTTTATTTTATTTGCCTGAGCAATACCTGCGGCGGCTGAAATAGACGTACTGCTATGGCCCGAACCAAAAGGATCGTGAACGCTTTCGTCTCTTTTGGTAAAGCCTGAAAGACCTCCGTACTGTCGAATCGTTGAAAAACGGTCGTATCTTCCTGTGAGAAGTTTGTGAACGTAGCTTTGATGCCCAACGTCCCATATGATTTTGTCTTTTGGGGAGTCAAAAACGCGGTGAAGAGCAATAGAAAGCTCAACGACTCCCAAATTAGAAGCAAGATGTCCTCCGTTTTTTGAAACGGTTTCAAGAAGCTGTTCTCTCACCTCGGAAGCTAATATTTCTGATTCTTTTATAGATAATTTTTTAACGTCTTCGGGTGATTTTATATTTTGCAAAAATGTCAAACCAAAACCCTCTTCAAATCTGTAATTTAGTAAAACGTTTGTTAAACGTTGATATTAAGGTAAAAAAGAAATATATCAATTTTTCTTTATAGAAATAAATATATTCATTTGTTTTTTATAGATAAATATAATCTTATGTTTTTTATAGATAAATATAATCTTTTGTTTTTCGTAAAAAGAAGTATAATTAGTTGTTTCTGAAAAGCAAAAAGTCGCAAAGCTCTGAAAGCTCTGTTTTAGCATCCCCGTCTTCAAAGACAAAAAGACTTTTCTGAGCTTTTTCTGAAAGTGATTTTGCATCCGCTTTTGACTGTTCAAGACCGCAAACGGAAACATACGTTGATTTTTGATATTTAGCATCTTTTCCCAAAGTTTTTCCTGCTTTGTAGCTAACACCTTCAACGTCAATAATATCGTCAACAATCTGGAATGCAAGACCTAAAGACATACCGTATTCTCTTGCGGCTTCTGTTTGCTCGTCTGTTGCGCCTGCTGCAATACAGCCCAATGCACACGCTGTTGCTATAAGCTCTCCCGTTTTAAGTCTATGCATTTTTTTTATGGTTTCAATATCAAGTTTGGTTGCTTCTCCAAGAAGGTCAATCTGTTGCCCGCCAATCATACCGTTCATTCCAGCGTGTTTCATAAGCTCAACAACGCCTTTTGCATTTTTTTCGGGGTGGCAATATGGATTAGAAGCAATCGTTTCAGCAGAAAGGAGCATAAGAGCATCTCCCGCAAGAATCGCAGTTGCTTCCCCAAACACTTTATGATTAGAAGGTTTTCCTCGTCTCATATCATCGTTATCCATAGCAGGAAGGTCATCGTGAATAAGAGAAGATGTATGCATAAATTCAATAGCCGCAGCGTATGGCAAAGCTGGAGTTATATCGGTTTTTCCCGAAACAGCCTTATAAAATTCGAGAACAAGAAACGGTCTTATTCTTTTTCCACCTGCGTTTACAGAATACTCAACAGAATCACAAAGTTTTTCATATCCATTTGTAGAATTTGAAGATGATTTTAAAATTCTGTTCATTTCTCCGCTGAGGGCTAATGCGTATTCGCCTATCAAAGTGTTTAAATCCTTCATAAATACAATACCTTATACAAATACTTTTGCAAGGTGCTCCTTTCTGTTTATTTTTTATTCGTTTGGTTCTAAAAACGTAACCTTTTGTTCTGCTTCATCAAGAAGTTTTGAACAATATTTAACAAGCTCGTTGCTTTCTTCGTAAAGAGAAAGAGTTTCTTCCAACTTTGCACTTCCGTTATCAAGTTTTCTGACTATTTGTTCAAGTCTTTCCAATGCTTCTTCAAAAGAAAGTTTTTTTTCTTCCATTTTCTACTCCTGATATTATCATATTTATATTTAAAATGAAAAACGGTTTTTGTCAGTTACCGCTTGATTCTTGCCTTATCCCTTCAACCTTGCTTTTAACAGTTCCGTCTGCAAATTTGAGGTTTATAGTTTCTCCAACGGAAAGATTATCAGCAGAGGTTATAACCTTATTTTCATCTGAAAAAACCGCCGCATATCCGCGTTTAAGAACTCCTAAAGGATTAAGAGCTTTTGCACTTGACGAAAGGGTGTTGAGAGATGCACGTTTTCTGTCTATAATACGTTTGCAGGAAAATTCAATTTTTTCTTCAATACTGCCAAGATATATTCGTCTTTGGTCAAAATAATTTTTAGGATTTTTAAGCTGTGCTGAATTTGAAAGGGTTGTTAAAATTCTTCTGTATGAATCGGTTTTCGCTTTCAGAACAGATTTTGTTCTTTTTCTAACGTTGGAAAGCATTCTTAAAATATCGGCTCTGTCTGGAACAGCAATTTCAGCCGCCGCAGAAGGCGTTGGAGCTCTTAGGTCTGCAACGAAATCGGCTATTGTGAAATCCGTTTCGTGTCCAACTGCACTTATTATTGGAATTGTGCAATTATATATTGCTCTCGCTAATTTTTCATCATTAAACGCCCAAAGCTCTTCAAGAGAGCCTCCGCCTCTACCGATTATAACAACGTCTGTTGGAAATTCACGGCAAAAATAATCTATAGCTTTTATCATCGTTGGGGCGGCTGTTGGCCCTTGCACCGTTGCAGGATAAACGAATATTTTTGCGAGAGGGAATCTTCTTCCCGAAATATTAATAATATCTCTCACAGCCGCACCCGTTGCAGAGGTTATAACTCCAACTCTGAGAGGTATTTTCGGGAGCTTCTTTTTATGCGCAGAATCAAAAAGACCTTCGGATTCTAATTTCTTTTTCAGCTTTTCAAAGGCTTCATAAAGAGAACCAACACCGTCTGCTTTAACGGAATCAACGTATAGGGAATACTGTCCGTCTCTTACAAAAACGTTAATCTTTCCGTGGCATACTACTTTCATTCCGTTTTCGAGCTTGAAGCTCAATCTGTCTGCATACCCCTTGAACATAACCGCTTTTATAAGTGAACCCTCATCCTTTAAGGTGAAATATACGTGTCCGCTTGCTTTGTGTATCGTACAGTTGGAAATTTCTCCTTTAACAGAAACGTTTTCAAGAGCCGGTAGCTGTTCAATAACGTTTTTTATAAAATTATTAACTTGCGAAACGCTTAAAATTCGTTCATTACGCATTGTTGGTTCAAAAGTATTTTCAAATGACTTTTCAAATGTATTTTCAAACATATAACACACTCTTTATTATTTATCAGATGAGGCAATTTTACCAAGAAGTCCGTTTACAAACGGAACTGATTCAAAATCACCGAAATGTTTAAGTATTTCTAAGGCCTCGTTTATTGAAACGGAAGAGGGAATTTCCTCTTCAAAAAGAATTTCATACGTTGCAATTCTTGAAACAGCAAGGGCTGTTTTTGAAATTCTTTCAATACTCCATTTTTCAGAGGATTCGCTTATTTTAGTATCTATAATTTCAAGATTCTCCCAAGCACCGCAAAAAAGTTTTTTTGCAAAACTGCTGTATTTTATTTCACGAAGTTCAGAAGCATTGTTTATGGTTTCTTCTGTGCTTTGGTCTTTTTTAAATTCCTGTTCGAAAATAAGCTCAACGGCTGATTCTCTTGCTTCACGTCTTGTCATAAAATAATAACTCCAATTCACCCATATATAATTTCATACATAATAAATAATACCATATTTAAAACGGGATTTCAATATATAAAATAAAAAAAGTTGCAAAATGTGGTAAATATATTTTTGCAAGTTGCAAAATGTGTAAATTTATTTTTGCATACTATTTTGCACACCTGTTTTTTGTTTGCATACTATTTTGCATACCTGTTTTTTGAATAATTTGAGTTTGGTTATAAATAAATTAATAATTTGTTAAGTATGGCGGGATTGACTTTTGAAAGTATATGTGATACAATCCATTATGTATAAGTCATTCGGGACAATAAAAATGCGGAAAGGAATAAATAAAAGTGAGAATTATTATCTGTCTTGATGAACAAAACGGATATATGTTTAATAACCGCCGTCAGAGTATGGATAGAGAATTAAGAAAACAGCTTCTCCTTCTTCTTGAAGGCAAACCTCTTTGGATGAGTGAATATACGAAAAGGCAGTTTACCGAAGAAGGTAATTACGTTGTTGACGATGAATATGAGAAAAACGCATCATTGGACGATTATTGCTTTATTGAAAATAAAGGATACGATATTAAGGGATGTAAGGAAATTATAGTATTCAGATGGAAAAGAAAATATCCTTTTGATAAATCATTTTCCGTTGACTTTGAAAAAGAAGGCTTTAAACAAGAGGTAGCAAGAGTTTTTGACGGTTCTTCCCACGAAGAAATTCTTCTTGAAATATATCGTAAATAAAAGATTCTAAAAATCTGAATTTAAAAGCCGATATTTTAAACTTTAAAATTCAATCGAGAATTTAGAACTCATTCAAAATTTTAAAACTCGGTCAAGAATTTAAAACGCAAACTAAAGATTGAAAATGAAAAAATAAAAATAAAAATAAAAACGAAAACGAAAACGAAAACGAAAGGAAAGCTTATGAAAAACTTTTTTAAAAGCGTAAACTTAAAAAAATCCATAGCTGCTTTTTTGGTTCTTGCAACTCTTTTGCTCGTTTCGTGCGGCGGCGAAGAATCAAAGAGTGAAAGCTCTGCTGAAAGCGGTTCTGAAATTTCAGAAATAGTTTCAACAGATAATTCATCTGTTTCAGAAGCTCAAAGCAGTGCAGACGAATCAGAGAAAACTGATGATTCAAAAGAAACAGAGGGCGAAACTTCATCAGAAGCTCCTTCTGAAAACGAATCATCTGAATTATCTGAAAGCTCAGAAGAGCCTTCTGTAGAACCTTCTGAGGATCCTTCCGAAGAACCTTCAAAGGAAGAATCATCCAAAGAAGAAACTTCTAAAGAAGAATCTTCAAAAGAGGAAACTTCCAAAGAAGAATCTTCTAAAGAAGAAACCTCCAAAGAGGAAACCTCAAAAGAAGAA
Source organism: Eubacteriales bacterium (assembly GCA_045578045.1). Classification (GTDB taxonomy): domain Bacteria; phylum Bacillota; class Clostridia; order Oscillospirales; family CAG-382; genus SIG653. The sequence goes on from JAZNJM010000030.1 coordinate 19,085, forward strand.
TCCTCTGAAGATGAAAAGCCTTCTTCAGGAGTTGGAAACAAAGATACTGCGGCAGCAAATCTTGATAAAATTCCCGAATTTTCAGGAACGGGCTATATTGTTATTGACAATAATATGCCCTTTTTCACAGCAGCTCAGCTTACAACCTCTGGATATGAAAAATACGGTGCTCTTGACAACCTTGGAAGATGTACCACAGCTATTGCTTCTTTAGGCAAAGAAACTATGCCAACAGAAGATAGAGGAAGTATAAGCAGCGTTAAACCAACGGGCTGGATTCAGAAACAGTATTCGTGTATTAAAACACGCGACCTTTATAACAGAAGCCATCTTATAGCTTGGTCTTTATCAGGAGAAAATGCAAACAAACAAAATCTTGTAACGGGTACTGCATTTCTCAATCAGGACAATATGACACTGTTTGAAGATATGGTTCTTGACTACATAAAAGAAACGGGAAATCACGTTGCATATCGTGTTACTCCTTTATTCAAAGGAAATGAGCTTGTTTGCAGAGGCGTTCAGATGGAAGCATACTCTATTGAAGACGATGGCGAAGGCATTTGCTTTAACGTATATTGCTACAACGTTCAACCTGGCGTTATTATCGATTACGCAACGGGCGAAAGCTATTCTGAAAGCGGAGAAGAAAGCAGCGAAGAAAGCTCTGTTGACACAAGTATAGAAGCAGATTACGTTCTTAACGTTGGTTCTAAAAAAATACATGCTCCCGATTGTCCTTCCGTTGCACAAATGTCTGATAAGAACAGAAAATATTATACAGGCTCTATTGATGAACTTCTTGCTCAGGGGTATAAGCCTTGCGGCTCTTGTAATGCAGGAAACTGAATATAAACTAATTTCTATGGGACACCTTTTTGGTGTCCTTTTTTATTGAAAATACGCAAATTTTTTCAAGTTTAATAATTCTTTGAAAATTATCCAAACTTTTCGCATATATAGAAAGGAAAATAACCTCAAAAAACTTTGAAATGGGTGCTAAAAATCCTTAAAAAATGTTGACAAGTGCCCTTGTTGTGTGGTATAATCTTTATTAGGTATAATTATGAAGAAATAGAGTAAAGAAAAGGAAAAACGTTCTTTTTTTTAAAAGAACGTAGCGTGGTTTTATGTTAAAAAGTATGACAGGGTTCGGAAGGCAAAAAGCAACCGTTGGAGACAGAACGTATACTTTTGAAATAAAGTCTGTCAACAGCAAAACCCTTGATTTGACAGTTAAATGCAACAGAACGTTGCTCCCCCTTGAAGAAAAGGTAAGACAAATTGTTTCTTCCTACGTTTCAAGAGGAAAAGTTGACGTTTATTTTTCAGTTGAAAATCTTGTTGGAGATGGAACGGCTTTGTCTCTTAATAAAGAGTTCGTTTCGGGATATATTTCCGTTCTTAACGAGATAAAAGATACATATGGAATAGATGGCGAAATCACTCTTGAAATGATAGCAAGACGCGGAGAAATTCTTCTTGTTCGTTCTGCCGAAACAGATGAAAACGAAGAACTTGCAAAAATATGGAGTGAGCTTGAAAAAGTTGTTGTTGACGGTATGGAGAGTTTTGTTTCAATGCGTAAAGTTGAAGGCGAAAATCTTAAAAAGGATTTAACCGCAAGACTTAACACAATAAGCAATATCAGAGACAAAATTGAAGAATATGCTCCAATCGCTTTGAATGTGGCGAAAGAACGCGTGAGAGAACGAATCAATAAACTTCTTGAGGGTGTTACGGTTGATGAAACCCGTCTTTTGACGGAATGTGCAATTCTAGCTGACAAAACGGACATTTCTGAAGAATTTGTCAGACTTTCAAGTCATATTCAGCAAGTGAGAGACCATCTTGAAGCTGATAAACCAATCGGCAGAACAATAGACCACGTTATTCAGGAAATGAACAGAGAAGTTAATACAATAGGCTCTAAGGCAAATTGCCTTGAGATTCTCAATCTTGTTGTTGAGGCTAAGGGAGAAATTGAAAAAATAAGGGAGCAGATACAGAATATAGAATGAGCGGAATTATTAAATTTGTTGATATTGGAAACGGAAATTACGTATCAAATGCAAGAGTTGTTTCTATTGTAACCCCCGATTCTCTTCCAGTGAGAAGACTTATGCAAGATGCAAAAAATGAAGGCAGAGCAATAGATATTACTTGCGGAAAAAAAACTAAATCCGTTGTCATAACAGACAGCGACCACTATATTTTTTCGGCAGAGGATTCTTATGTACTTGCGGAAAGAATGGGAAAAACGGAAGGGACGGTTTCTGAATGATGATTGAAATGAATGGAAATAATCAGGATAATCAAAATAACGGCTTGAATAAAGACGAAAATGAAAAGAATATAAATATAGAAACGTCTTCAGGAGAGCAAAGCTCTAAATGTGGAAAGCTCCTCGTTATTTCGGGTCCTTCGGGAGTTGGAAAAACAGAGGTTGCTCTTAATTTGAGAGAATACAGCCCTATATACGTTAAAGCCATAACTTCAACAACGAGAAAGAAAAGAGAGGGCGAAACTCACGGAGTTGATTATTTTTTCGTTTCTTTGGAAGAATTTGAAAAAATGAAAGCAGACGGAAATCTTTTGGAATGGACGGTGTATAACGGAAATTGTTACGGAACGCCGAAACATTCCGTTGAAAAGGCTTTGTCTTGCGGAAAAATTGTTATTTTGGTTATAGACGTTGCAGGTGCTCTTAACATAAAAAAAATGTTTCCTGAGGCTGTTATGTGCTTTTTGAACGCTGAAAGCCTTGATGCGATTGAAAGAAGATTAAGAAGAAGGGGAACGGACAGCGAAGAAGCTATAAAAGGCAGACTTTCCGTTGCTCAGAGCGAGATTAATTCAAAGGAAAAATTTGATTTTGAAATAATGAATCGCGAAGGAAAAATTGAAAGCGCAGTCTTTGAGCTTCACCAAACGATACAAAAGCTTATAGGCTGATCTAATACTTATAGTTTGGTTTATTATATTTTCTTAAATTGATTAAAAATTAACTTGTATATAAAAACGAAATAGGAGAAGAAGCCTTAGGCTTTGTGTGAAAATTATGATGCTTTATCCAACAATTCAAGAACTTACAGGCGGTAAAATCAACCGTTATGAACTTGTAATTGCTGCTGCAAAAGGCGCACGTATCGTTATTGAAAAGGATATCGAAGCACGTGAAGCTGAACAGAGAAAGAAAGAGTTTGAAAAACCTTCAACAAATCCAAAAGAAAAGAAAGCACCGGTTATTGGCGAAAACCTTCCTGAAAAGGCTGTAACTATAGCTATTAAGAAAATTCACTCAGGAACTTTTACAATAAACACAGACAATGAATCAGCAGATGCTGAATAATCACGTTGAACGTTTTGTCGGTGTTCATCTTCTTGACACCGTGTGGAACGTGGACAGGGAGTATACCTATAAAATACCGGAAAGCCTTTGTAATGATATAAAAAGAGGCTCTCTCGTTGTAGTTCCCTTTGGGAACGGCAACGTTAAGAAAACGGCTTTTGTTCTTTCTTTGAAAGATACGTGTGACGTGAAAGAGCCTAAAAGCGTTATTTCCATCCTTGACTATGGAAAATATCTCCCGTGGGAGTCTGCCGGACTTGCACTTTTTATGAAGCAAAGGTGTTTTTGTACAGTAGGGTCTGCCGTTCATCTGATGCTTCCACCGGGAATCAATACAAAGAGAAGT
>JAZNJM010000031.1:0-26261 GCA_045578045.1 Eubacteriales bacterium
AATGCACATCGTTGATTGGAGCAGATTCAAACGGTGAGTTTGATCCTGATCTTTTCGCTGAAATTGTTTCTGCACCTGCGTTCTCTCCTCTTAAAGAAGACGTTGTAACAAGAAATAAAGATACTTGAAATAACACAGCGACAGACCTCAGAACAAATGGTCCTTTCAAGGTTGCGAGTATGGAAGAAGGCGTTCAGATAACTCTTGAACGTAATGCATATTTTATGCGTTCTCCTGAAAAAGAAGACGATATTCCTCTTGATAAGAAAGTTCTTCCTCATAAGATTATCTGTCATTATGGCGATAGTGAAAGCGAAACTGTTTATACAATGTCTGATTTTATCAGCCAGTATGATAACGGCGACCTCTTCTATTTCTCAGGTTTTGACAAAACAGCTTCTGAAAAATTCACAAGTGCAAAGAAAACAGAAGTTATGTCAACGTATGCTTTCTTTTTCAATACAAAGAACGAAGCTCTTGCAGACGTTGAAGTAAGAACAGCTCTTTCTGCTGCTCTTGACAGAAATGAAATTGCAAAACTCCTTGGAGCAGGTGAAGTTGCTGCAACGGGAATTGTTCCTCATAGCGTTTTCTATACAAATTCAAAAGATACATTTAGAAATAAAGTAGGAAACAAAATTTCAACTTCTGCTGATACATCAAAAATTTCTGCTCTTTCAGGCAAAAAAGGTTCTTTCACCATTAGCTATCTTAAAACAGAAGATGGTTCTGCTGAAGAGCTTGTTGCAGAATATGCGGCGGGCGTTTGGAATGAATTTGGTTTCAAAGTTAAAACTAAGGGACTTAAACCAGAAGACTTTAAAAAAGCTCTTAGTACAGCCCCTGAAAACACTGATACTTATGACGTTATAGGTGTTGACCTTGCAATGCATTGCACAGATCCCCTTTCTTATCTTGCTCAGTTCTCAACAGTTTGCAGCGGCGGATATATTTCTATCGCACTTGATTCTCTTGGATATGCTGTTCATTCAACTGGTATTCAAGACGAAGCATTTGATGCTCTCGTTAAAAAAGCTATCTATTGTGGAAACAAAGAAGAAAGAGCAAAATTATCTGTTGAAATAGAAGCAAAACTTATTGAGCTTTGTCCTGTTGCTCCTCTTTATTTCAGCGTTAATTCATATGTTTCCAGCGATAAACTTTCTAAGTTTAAAGAGCTTTACGGCGGAAAGATGGAATTTAACAGAGCAACTCTTGAAGGCTATGAAGAAAGAAATAAATCAGAAGAAATTCTTTCCGGTGTATATGAAGAGGAATCTGAAGAATAATTTTGAGTTAAACAAAATATAAAAGTAAAAAATTGGGCTTATAGCTCAATTTTTTACTTTATATAGTTTAGTAAATAAAAAACATCTGCTTTTTATACTTTTTTGTATTTGGCAGATGTTTTTTTGAAATATTTTAGTTTCCAAACCATTTTTCAAATAGTATTCAAACCTTTTTCAAGTTTTTGTACTTTGAAATTGAATTAAATAAAATTTGAAAGGCAGCAAGAAAGAAAATCGGATTAAATCCTCATTTTTTTCGTAGTGTCATTCCGTTATATGTCTTTTGTTAGTAATTTGTCAGATTTTCACGCGTCATACTTGCCTAACACTTGTTTTTTTGGAGTATAATTACTTTTTTATTTGTTAAATCAATAGTAAATATCTGGTTATCAAAAGATGTGCAACGATATAGTTCTTCTGAATTTTGGCATTTAAAGTCGTCAATTTTGTTATATTCATTCACTATCTTTTTTGTTGTTACCGTTCCACCCCAAAACGACAAATCAGTATCTTTAATAATATCTGAAATATTCCACAAATGATTTCCATCCCAATCGTACGCATCAATATTGTTAGTCAGAGCTTTATTAGTATCAGGATTTATATATTTCGTGGTTACTATTACAAAGTTTTTTGTTACAGATACATCAATTATATTTTCGGAGAAAATGGAATTTAACCACTTAAAAGGAAAAGTTTCAGCGTATGTGTGAAGTATTTTTTCTTCTAAAAGAACATTTAAATAAAAACCCATATTTTTTCTTTCAGCCTAACCTTTAAAAGTATTATATTTATAAATATTAAGACTATAATATCTAAATATATTCAAGATTATTATATTTCATTGGTAAATTTTCAGCGTATAAATGAGACAAATCAGAATGAACAAGACATTTTGGAGAAGTATATCCCGAATCAAAATTTTTGAATCTGAAAACGCAAACACCCGAATGTGAAAGGTCATATCCAGCCCAATAAATATGTGGCGGTATATTTAAAATGTATGGAATGAGAATAGAAGCGAAACCCGCGTGGCAAAATAATGCAATTTTTTTATCATTTGGTTTTTCGATTCTGTAAACTCTTCCTTCTCGTATATATCCTTGTCGAGAAAAAAACTCGTCTGCTGATTTTTTTATTCTTTCAAAGCCTTCCTTGGCTTTTGAGGTTTTGAGGCACTCCATTTCAAACCAATTATCAAACATAGGATAGTTTTCATCTGAAAGAAATTTCGTTCCTTGATAGTTCATACAAAACATTTTTTTGTTTTCTTCTGTTGTTACAGCAAATTCATCAAAACATTCAAAAGCCCAATCTTCAATATTAACGGGCTTTTTTATAATTTCAGAAAGCGGTTCTGCTGTCTGTCTTGCTCTTATCATAGGGGATGAATAAATTTCGTCAATTCCGTGTCTTGCAAGTCTTTTTCCAACAGCTTCTGCTTGTCTTTTACCTAATTCTGTTATACTGTCGGGGTTATATATGGGATCAGCGTGTCGTATAAGGTAAAATAACATAAAATGCCTCCTTAAAGAGTTCAATGAATCATTATAAAAAAACTTAATTATGATTTTGTCTTAAAACTTCAAAGGCAAGAATACCAACAGCCTCGGAAGCGCCTAAGGATTGGTTGAAATCTCTTCCATAATTAATTTGAACAGTTAAGTCTGAAAACTGTGAAACTGATGCAGAAATACCTCTTTTTTCTCCGCCTATAACGAGAACAAGAGGCTTTTTTAAATTAGCTTCTGAATAGTTTACAGAATTTTCAGTTAAATCTGCACAAACGATTTTAAATCCATTTTCTTTTAAAACTTTAAAATCATCAACGTTTATAACGGAAGCATCAATAAGCTCTGAAGCCCCGGCAGAAGCTCTTGCAACTGTTGCAGATGCACTCATCCAGTTTCTTTCGGGAAGAAAAACCCCGTTTGCACCTGAGGCATAAATTGCCCTTATTGCCTGACCAAAATTGAATGGATCTTCAATTCCGTCAAGATAAACGAAAAAACCTTTTTTATTATCCTTGATTATCTCTTTAAGGCTTATAAATCTTCTTTCCCCACATTCGGCGATAACTCCACCATGAGTTTTTCCCGTTGCCATTTCTTCAAGCCTTTGAGAAGAAACGTATTCAATTTGAATTTTTAGTTTCTCCGCTTTCTTTTTCAAAGGAAGGAGAGCTTTTGGCTTTTTTAAGGTTAGTTTTTCATCAATATATATTTTGTAAATATCTCTGCTGTCTGATTTTAAACAAGCTGATATGGAATTATATCCTTCAAGATACGTAACGTTCATTTTTTTAGCTTCTCCGTGAAATCAATTAAAGCTCTTGCCCTATGGCTAACGGAATCTTTTTCAGAATCTGAAGCAATTCCAAAGGTTTTATTAAGCTCTTTGCTGAAAAATATACAGTCATAACCAAAGCTGTCTGTTCCGTCTGATTCTTCTGAAATATATCCTTCAACAGTTCCTTCACCGTAAACTGTTTTTCCATCAGGGAAATATCCGCAGATAACGCAAACGAATTTTGCACCTCGTTTCTCAAAAGGAACGCCTTCAAGCTCTGAAAGCATTTTTCTGATGTTATCATCTCTACTGCAATTTTCACCTGCATATCTTGCGGTATAAACGCCAGGTCTACCGCCAAGAGCATCAACTTCAAGCCCCGTATCGTCTGAAACAGTGAATTTTCCGTATTTTTCGCAAATTGTTTTTGCTTTAATTAAGGCGTTTCCTTTTAACGTTTCAGCGTCTTCAACAATATCACCGTTAAATCCAACGTCTGCCAAGGTTTTTATTTCAGAATCGGGGTATATTTTTTTTAGTATTCTTGAAATTTCAATAACCTTATGTTTATTGTTTGTTGCAAGTATAATTTCCATATCTTATCCTTTCAAAAGGCAAATTTACTCTTTTGTTTCAAATATTGCCTTAACAAAATCTTCGGGAACAAAAGGTCTGAGGTCGTCAATTCCCTCTCCAACTCCGATATATTTAACGGGAATGCCAAGCTCTCTCTTTACAGCAAAAACAATTCCGCCTTTTGCTGTTCCGTCAAATTTTGTCATAATAAGTCCCGTTATTTCTGCGGCTTTTCCAAATTCTTTTGCCTGAACTAATCCGTTTTGACCTGTAACTCCGTCAAGAACAAGAAGTGTTTCTTTTGAACATCCAGGAAGCTCTCTCTCAATAACTCTGTTTATTTTAGAAAGCTCGTCAAGAAGGTTTTTCTTGTTATGAAGTCTTCCTGCTGTATCAACAATAAGAACGTCTGTATTCTGACGTTTTGCGGCGGCAATAGAATCATAAACAACCGATGCGGGATCAGCTCCTTCATTTTGTTTTATTATGGGAACGTTTGCTCTTTGCGCCCAAACGTCAAGCTGGTCAATAGCTGCTGCTCTGAACGTGTCTGCGGCTGAAAGGAGAACATTTTTGCCCTCACTTTTTAAATGAGCTGCAATTTTTCCGATTGACGTTGTTTTTCCTGCTCCGTTAACACCTATAACAAGGATAACAGATGGCTTTGAGCTAATGTTAAGAGGGGAGGGAGTTCCCAAAAGATCTGTCATAATATTAACAAGCTCTTCTCTTCCCTGAGAAACCTCTTTTATTTTTTTCTCTTTTAAAGATGCTCTGAGAGTATCTATAATATACTCCGTTGTTTCTGCACCAATATCAGATGTTATAAGAGCATCTTCAAGGTCTTCATAAAAATCATCATCAATTTTATCGTATGATGAGAAAATAGAGTTTATTTTTTCTGTTATTGCGGCTTTCGTTTTAGAAAGCCCTGCTTTTAATTTATCAAAAAAAGACATATAATACCTCGTTAATTTATTTTTTATTCGTTTTTGATGCCATATTTCTTTGCATCTTGTTTTGCTGTGTTAAGATTGAGCTTAATGTAATCAGAAATACCTTTTTGTGGCATAAGTATTCCGTATACTGTATCTGCTCTTTCCATCGTTCCACGCCTATGGGTTATAACAATATATTGAGTTGTATCGCTATGACGCTTAATGTAATCTGCAAATTTTGCAACGTTAATTTCGTCAAGAGCAGATTCAATTTCGTCAAAGATACAGAAAGGCGCGGGGTTAATTGCCTGTAAAGAGAGATAAAGAGCCATAGCGGCAAAGCTCTGTTCTCCTCCTGATAAAAGAGAAATACTCTTTACACTCTTTCCGGGAGGTCTTATTGTTATATCAATTCCCGATTCCAAAGGATGTTCAGGATCTTGAAGAACACAAGCGGCTGTTCCGCCGCCAAAAAGCTCTGAGAAAACGCTTCCAAAGGCATCGTTTATCTTAACGAAACATTCAAGAAAGGTTTTAGTCATACTTTCTTCGAGCTTTGCAATAGCATCGTCAAGGCTTTTTCTTGTTTTGTTAAGGTCGTTAACCTGCTCTGTTAGAAAATCAAAACGTTCTTTCGTTGACTTATATTCTTCAACTGCGTTTACGTTAATAACTCCAAGACTTTTTATAGCTCCTTTAAGATAGGATAACCTTGAATAGGGCTTTTTAATATCATCTGTGTTTATTCTATACGTTTCCGCTGTTGAATAAGTCAACTCATATTCGTCCCAAAGGGAATTAACTATTCCATCGTATTCTTCCGTTAAAGAATTTAATCTGTTTTCGTGTTTTGTTACGGTTTTAATAAGATTATCCTTTTCAGAAGAGAATGATTTTAAAGTTTCTCTTAGTTTTCCTATTTTTTGTTCGTTTTCCGTTTGGTTTTCAGAAATTTCTTTTGCCAGATTTTCTTCTGACAATTTTTGTTTTTCAAGGTCTTTAATTTTTTCTCTAAGCTCTGAAATTTTTTCACTTGCACCTGAGATAATACTCTCAGCTTCTTCTTTTTCTTTCTTTTTCTCTTCAATACTGTTTTCAAAAGAAGAATAATTCAAGTTTAGCTCTGAAATTTTTTCAATTAAAGAGTTTGCAATAGCCGTTCCCTCAACAAGAGAAGTATTAAGGGTTGATGCTTTTTGAGACGATTCGCTTTCTTCTTTCTCTTTTGCCAGAAGATTTTCGTTTAAAAGTTCAAGACGTTTTTTCAAAGCCTTTATTTCTTTTTCAACGTCTGAATATTCTTTTTCAGCAAGAGATAACAGTTTTTTTATTTCGTCTGTTGCAGAAACGTGTGTATCAAGCTGAGAATAAAGCTCAGAAAGTTTTCTTTTTTCTTCTTCTGCAATAGCAAGCTGTGTACTTTTAATTTCTAACGCTTTTCTGTATTCTTCCCTTATTTCTTCGTGGGAAGAGGATATTGTTCTGCTTTCGTTTTCTTGTTTTACGAGAGAGGCTTCAAGGGCTGAAAGAGCTTTTTCTTCTTCATCTCTTTTTTTCGCTTTTTCGGATATTTCTTTTTCAAGTTTTTCAATATCCATAGCTCTTGTTAAAATTCCAACTTTTTTAGCAGACGAACCACCAGTATAGCTTCCGCCTGGGTGAATAACTTGTCCGTCTTCCGTTACGATTTTCAGCTTATATCCCGATTTTTTTGCAATTTCAGATGCTCTGTCTATATTTTCCGCAATAATTGTTTTTCCAAGGAGGTCTCTTACAACTCCGTCATATTTCATATCGTATGAACAAAGGGAAGAAGCAACGCCAACGTATCCCTCCAGCTTTTCAATTTCTCTTGTGTTACAGCTTTGACCTTCTATTGTTGAAAGAGGGAGAAAGGTTGCTCTGCCGCCCTTTATTCTTTTCAGATAATTGATACAGCTTTTTGCATCGTTTTCATCGTCAACAATAATAAACTGTGCGGCGGCAGCGAGAGCTGTTTCTATTGCAATAACGTATTTTTCGTCAACCGAAATAACGGAAGAAACAATACCGTGTGTTTTAATATTAAGCTCATTTTTCGGAGCTTGAAGAATGGCTTTAACACTTCCCGAATATCCTTCAAGAAGTTTCTCCATTCTTTCCAAATTTTCTTTTCTGTCTTTTGCTGAATTTATTTCAACGTCAATTTTAGAAATATCGCGTTCTTTTGATGATATATCATCTTTGATTTTATCTATTTCAAATTTATTTGCCGCAAGTTTTTTTGCAACAACATCATATTTAGACCTTGCATCAAGAGCGTTTTTTTCTGCTTCTGACGCTTCTTTTTGAAGGGTTTCCAATCTTTTTTCAGAAGAAGATATTTTTTCATTAACTTCTTTGCTGTTTTGACTTAAATTTTCAAGATTAGAAAGAAGCTTTGTTTTTGAAACGAGATTTTCAGATAGTTTTTCATTTTTGCGAGAAATTTCAATGTTTGTTGAAGATATGCTTTCTTTTATTTCTGAAACTTCGTTTTTGTCTGATTCTGCTTTTTTTAACGCTTCTTTATATTCTTCTGAGCTTGTTTTTAAGCTGTTTTTCGCTTCTTCAAGAGAGGTATTAAGACGGCTTTTAGCTTCAAGGGATTCTTTTATCTGTTCTTCAATTCGTTTTATTTCTTCGTCAAGAGAAGAGATTCTTGTTTTTGCGTGGGAACAGTTATTTTCAATCAGCTCAATTTCACTTTTTGTGTCTTTAACCGTATATCCAAGGTTATAAGACCTTTGTCTTGCTTCTGCAACAAGACGTGCAGACTCATATCCCTGATGAATAATATCGTCAATTTCCGTTTCAATGTTATCGCATTTCGTTTGAATTTTAGAAAGTGCTGTGCTTTCATCTTCAAAAACCTGTTTTAGTTTTTCTAAATCAACCTTGAGCTTGTCTATTCTGTCGAGCCATAAGGTTATTTCAAGATTTTTTTTCTCTTCTGAAAGCGCTAAATATTTTTTTGCGTTTTCTGCTTCTTTTTCAAGAGGTGCAAGACGTGCTTCTACCTCTCTTATTATGTCGTTAACTCTGAGAAGATTGTTTTGTGTTGCTTCGAGCTTTCTTTCTGATTCTATTTTCTTGTATCTGTATTTTGAAATGCCAGCAGCTTCTTCGAAAACACTTCTTCTTTCATCACCCTTCTGAGAAAGAATTTCAGAAATTTTTCCCTGACCGATAACAGAATATCCTTCTCTTCCAATTCCCGTATCGTAAAAGCGTTCATAAACATCTTTAAGTCTTACTTGCTTCTGATTGAGGTAATATTCGCTTTCACCCGTTCTGTAGTATCTTCTCGTAACGCTTAATTCTTCATTTTCTTCCGTGAGGAAATTGATTGTAACGTGTGCAGAGCTTGCCTGAGAACGAGTTGGCGTTCCGCTGAAAAGAACGTCTTCCATTTTATTCCCTCTCAGGCTTTTAACAGACATTTCACCGAGAACCCAGCGTATAGCATCTGAAATATTAGATTTTCCGCTTCCGTTTGGACCGATTATTGCAGTTACACCTTTATCAAAGGTGATTTTTGTTTTATCGGGAAAGGATTTGAACCCCTGCATTTCCAAAGATAAAAAAATCATATTTTATACCGTCTTTTCGTAAAATGTTGATTTAACAGTTTTTAAACTTCTTCGCCAAGGAGCTTTAACGCTTCTTTTGCCGCTTCTTGTTCTGCGGCACGTTTTGATTTTCCGCTTCCTTCACCAAGAAAATTACTGTTTAGATAAACTCTGAAGGTGAACCATCTGTTATGGGGTGGACCTTCTTCTGATATAAGTCTATATTCAAGAATTTCTTCGGGAGTTTGTTGAACAATTCTTTGTAAAAAAGATTTATAATCTCCGTTTCCCGTTTTTATAGTTTGTTCTGTTGCTTTAATTATAAAAGGAGTAAGAAAATCCTTTGCAACATTCATTCCGCCATCAAGATACAACGCCGCTAAAAGAGCTTCAAAAGCATCTGCAACAATGCTTTTTCTTCCTCTTCCGTGGGTAAGAACCTCTCCGTGTCCCAATAATATGTAATCTCCCAAAGAGATTTTTGAAGCAAAATCATAAAGAGAGTTTTCACAAACAACTGCGGCTCTCGTTTTGGTGAGGTCGCCCTCGTTGAAAGAAGAATTAAGAGAATATAGATATTCCGAGGTTATTATGGATAAAACGGAATCTCCTAAAAATTCGAGCCTTTCGTTATCTGTTATGGATTTGTCTTTATGTTTATTTTCGTTAGAGTATGAAGAATGAGTCAAAGCGTTTTTAATGTAGGATTTATTATTAAAAACGTATCCTATAGTTTTTTCCAATTCTTCAATAGTTTTAAGGGCGGGAGAGTATGTTATATTTTCCATATGTTTTTCCTGTTTTTTATATTTATCTGTTTTCTGAAATTATTTCTGCAACGTTTGACTGATAATAGAGTTTTGCTTGTTTTATACAAGTTTCAATGCTTCTTGCATCAGATGAACCGTGAGCTTTAATAACGGGTTTTGCAATTCCAAGGAAAGGTGCACCGCCATATTCCCTATGATCGATGGATTTTTTCAAAGCCTTTAATTCAGATGAAATCAGAAGATAAGAGAGCTTTGAAGAAACGCCTGATTTAAACATATCCGTCAGCTTTTTCTTGAAAAATACGCCCATTCCTTCAATGAGCTTAACCGTAACGTTTCCCGTGAATCCATCGCAAACCGCAACGTCAACAACACCGCAGGGAAGGTCTCTTCCCTCACAGTTACCAACGAAATTTATTGGAAGCTCTTTAAGAAGGGGAAGGGTTGCAAGACAAAGCTCGTTTCCCTTTGTTTCTTCCGTCCCGTTGTTGAGAAGTCCAACTCTTGGAGAAGAAACGCCTAAAACCTTTTCGGCATAAATTGAGCCAAGTCTTGCAAATTGTTCAAGGTTTTCGGGTAACGCAGAAGGGTTTGCCCCCGAATCAAGAAGCAAGAAAGGATTTTCCAAAGGCAAAACAGCTCCAAGAGCAGCTCTGCGAATACCCTTTATTCTTCTGATGGTAAGGGATGCGGAAGTGAAAAGCGCACCTGTGTTTCCTGGGCTGACAACAGCGTTTGCCTCTCCGTTTTTCAAGGCGTTTATTGCCATAGCCATAGAGCTGTCGCTTTTTTCTTTCATAACGTCCATTGGTGAATCTTCCATTTTCATAAACTGTTCTGTGAAAATAGTTTTTTCAACAACGGATTTTCCGTCAAATTCATCTATAGCGTTTTTTATTTCTTTTTCAGACCCGCAAAGTAAAAGTTTAACGTTGTTTTCTTTTGCGCCTTTAATTGCACCTTTTGCAATTTCAGATGGAGCTTTATCTCCGCCCATAATATCTACGGCAATAATAATATCGTTCATACGTTATTCCTTCCAACCGCATTTGTTAATGCAATAATAATCGTCCTTTGACTTTTTCTTCAAAACAATTCCGCCACAGTTTGGGCATTTTCTGTCTTGAGGAATATCCCAAGACGAAAAAGTACAAGTTGGATAATCTTCGCAAGAATAAAAAGTTCTTTTGCTCTTTCCCTGCTTTATTACGATTTTCTTTCCACATTCAGGACAATTTACGCCCAATTCTTTAAGACACGCAAGGGTTGTTTTACATTCTGGATATTTTGAACACGCATAAAACTGTCCAAAAGACCCGCTTTTTAAAAGCATATCGCTTCCACATTTTGGACATTTTTTGTTTGTTAATTCGGGAGCTTTCTCAACTTCACCCGATTTTGTTAATTTTTTTGTATTTTTACACTCTGGATAATTTGGACAAGCGGCAAATTTTCCAAATCTACCTGATTTTTCAACCATAACCGCACCGCATTTATCGCATATGATATTTGTCTGAACGGCGGGAATCTCAATTCTTTCCGTTCCAAGAGTTTTTTCTGCATCGTGAAGCTGTTTTATGAAATCATCGTAGAAGTTTTGCAAAACTTTTTTATAATCCGCTGTTCCCGCACATATATCTTCGAGAGATTCTTCCATCTCTGCGGTGTAACCATAATCTATAACGTGGGAGAAAGCATCCATCATAAGGTCAACGGTTATTTCACCGATATTCGTTGGTTTTAAGAATTTTCCCGTTCTTTCAACGTATCCTCTGCTTATAATAGTAGTTATTGTTGGAACAAAAGTTGAAGGTCTTCCAACTCCCATTTCTGCGAGAACCTTTGTCAGCGTTCCGTCTGTGTATCTGAGAGGGGGTTCTGTGAATTTCTGTTCAGCCGTAATTTTCGTTGAAATAAGCTCGTTTCCAACGGAGAGGGGAGGAAGTTTTCCCGCTGTTAATTCGTTGTTTTCCGTTTCTTCAACATCTTTTTCTGCACCGTAAACTGTTAGATATCCAGGGAATTTTATAACGTATCCACCGCTTACGAAAACGTTTCCTTTACAATCAAATTTATATTGTATTGTATCAAAATCTGCCGCTTTCATCTGACTTGCAACAAATCTTTGCCAAATCATTTTATAAATTTTATATTGGTCTGGCGTGAGCTTGTTTTTAATCATATCAGGCTTTAAGGTAACGTCTGTCGGTCTTATTGCCTCGTGAGCATCCTGAGAGCTTTTTTTCATTTTATAAACATTTGGAGTTGATGGATAATATTCAGCTCCATAAGATGAAACGATAAAGTTTTTTGCACTTTCTCTTGCTTCGTCTGAGATTCTGAGAGAGTCTGTTCTCATATAAGTTATAAGACCGTGGCTTGAACGTTCACCAAGGTTAATACCTTCATAAAGCTCTTGAGCAACCATCATTGTCCTTTGGGCTCTGAACCCGAAACGTCTGTTTGCATCCTGTTGCATTGTTGAGGTTGTATATGGAGCCTGAGGCTTTCTGTGGGTTATGGATTTTTTAACGTCTGAAACGGTGAAAACGCCTTTTTCACATTGGGAAACAATATTTTTTGCATCTGTTTCGTTGTTGACTTCAAGTTTTTTATCCTTGTTTCCATAATATTTTGCAATTAGGGTTTCTCCCTTTTCCGTTTTTAAAGTTGCGTTTATATTCCAAAATTCTTTAGGAATAAAGCTGTTTATCTCTTTTTCACGTTCAACTATAATTCTTGTTGCAACAGATTGAACTCTCCCTGCGGAAAGACCGTTTCTTACTTTTTTCCAAAGAAATGGACTTAGCTTATATCCAACGATTCTGTCAAGAATTCTTCTTGCCTGTTGGGCGTTAACAAGATTATCGTCTATATCTCTTGGATGGTTTATTGCTTCTTTAAGAGTATTTTTCGTTATTTCGTTGAAGCTGATTCTTTTAACCTTGTCTTTATCAAGTCCCAACGCTATGGAAAGATGCCATGAAATTGCTTCACCCTCACGGTCAGGGTCCGTTGCGAGAAGAACTTTATCAGCTTTTTTAGCCTCTTTTTTAAGCTCTTTAATAAGGTCGCCCTTTCCTCGGATGTTGATATATTGAGGCTCAAATCCGTTTTCAATATCAACGGCAAATTTGCTCTTAGGGAGGTCGCGGATATGTCCTTTGGAGGCAACCACCTTATATCCTTTCCCCAAAAAGCTCTTTATGGTTGAAACTTTTGTTGGGGACTCAACTATAACCAATATGCTCATTAATAAATTTCTCCTTGTTTTTTAATTATAAGCCAATTCTGAAACTTCGTTTTACAATCCAATATAATGATTGTTTGTTTTTACAATCGGCTGTTTGTGAATATAAAAATGAAACTATTCTGTTTAAAAGGTTTTACGCCATATCCCATCTATCCCCTGGAAGCCTTTTTATATATCCGTATATTTCAAGCATAGAAATTGCAGAAATTGTATCTGAACGAGAACTTCTGACGTTTGATATTATATTATCTGTTGTTGGGGAAGAATGAATAGAAATATATAAAAAAACGTCTTTTTCCATTTCCGTAAGCTCAGAGGGAACTATTGGGAATGAAACGTTTTTATTTTCTGTTTTATTGTTTTTTTGTTCGTTTTCCTCAGAAAACGTTGTATTTTTCTTTGATTGTATATTATTGTTCGATTCTCTTGAAATATCCGCACGTTTTGATTCTTCTTCAAAAAAATTTTGAGAAGTATTAGCTTCAAAAAAGTTTTGCGGAGTATTTTTCTTAGCTTGTTTTTTTTCTTTTGGACTTTTACAAAGAAAACAGTTATCTTCTTTTGAAAAATATTCCTTGTTTTCAAATTCATTGAAGCAATTGAAAAAATCCGTTATATCCTTTTCGTTGTTCAACATAAAAGCGTTTTCGCTTTGATTCAAAAGGGCTTTTCCGCCTTCATTTGTTGGGCTGTTCCACGATGGAACGAAAACAGCTTTTTTCATTGAAAGACTTTTTTGTGCTGTTATAATAGCTCCGCTTTTTATTGGTGCTTCAACCATTATCAAAGCATCAGAAAGTGCGCTTATAATTCTGTTTCTTTTGGGAAAAGAGCCGTTTTCAACTTTTTCGGTAGGGGAATGTTCACAAATAACTAAACCGTCTTCATACATCTTTTTATACAAAAAGGTGTTTTTTTTAGGATAAATTTGTCCTGCCTTAACTCCGCTGACTCCAACTGTAAATCCGTTTTCAACAAGGGCTGCGGAATGAGCTTGAGAATCTACTCCCAAAGCAATTCCGCTTATTATTAAAATACCTTTTTTAGCAAGTTCAGCGGAAAGGTTATACGTTTCTATTAATGCGTTTTTAGACGGAGCTCTTGTTCCAACGATTCCAACGCAAAAATATTTATCAAAATCGGGAACGTTCCCTTTACAGTATATTATCGAAGGAGGATTAGAAAGCTGTCTGAGCTTTTTTGGATAATATTCGCTTCCGTATGATATTGGAATAAAGCCTTGATCAATAGAAGAGCTGATACATTTTTCAGCTTCGTTTAAGTCTTTCTCTGAAAGCCTTTTTGCTTGTTTTTCTGTTATTCCAAATTCTGAATAATCAGAGAGCTTATATATGTTTTCTGCATTTCCCAAGGCAGAATAAAGCCTTTTAAAAGCGGCGTTCCCAATGCCTAAGCGAATTGATGCCCAAGCGGAATAAACGTTTTCTAAATTTGATTGTAATAAAAGCTCTTTTTCTTTCGGATACATCAGTTATCTCCTGCTTTTTTTGAAATCTCCCACATAATAAGGGAGGCAGCAATCGCCGCGTTAAGACTTTCTGTTTTTCCCGTCATTGGAATATATGCATATTTATTGCACTGAGAAACGGTTTCAGGCTTAATTCCTGAACCTTCGTTTCCGATTATGAATAAAGAATTGTTTTTAAATTCAAAGCTCCCGAGGCGTTTTGCTTCTGGATCAAGAATTGCGCCATAAACGTCAAAACCCGTTTTTGTAGCTTGTTCCGCAAGAGAAACCGCCGAAGGAACAATATATATTTCATCTGCAAATAAAGCTCCCATAGAGGCTCTTATAACCTTAGGATTGAATATGTCTGCACAATCCTCAGTAAAAATGACCTTAACTCCAAGAGAAACCGCTGTTCTTATAACAGTTCCAACGTTCCCTGGATCACGCATTGATTCAAGAACAACCGCACTTCCTTTTATATTTTTCAGAAGCTCTGTGGGTTCTTTTTTTATAACCCTGAGAGAATCCGTCTTTGCCACGGTGAAAATTCCTTGCGGTGCATTTTCTGCTGTGATTTTTCCATATAACTTTGAGGAGATTATTCTCGTTTCTTCCAAATCTCCTAATATATCGTATATTTCTGCGGCTTCTTCCGTTAGGAATATGCGATATGGCTTTTTTCCGTTTTTCAGAAATTCTTCAAGGAGATGTATTCCTTCGAAAAAGAAAAGATTCGTTTGTTTTCTGTGTTTTGAATCGTGTAGCTTTTTCGCTTCTTTAATTTCATTGTTGTCTGCTGAGGTTATTATCTTCAAAGCAAAAACTCCTATTTTGCGGCAATAACAACTCTGTCAATACCGCCTAAATCTTTTAAAATTGCTGTTGTATATCCGTATAATTTCATAAGTGCTTCAACGTATCCTGCTTGACCAATTCCAACTTCAAACATAATATAATGGCTGTCTTTGAGAATTTTTGGTGCAAGTTTGGGAATGATTTTATAATATTTCATACCGTCTTCGCCACCGTCAAGCGCTGTTTCGGGTTCATAATGAACTTGAGTTGAAAGGGTGTCTATATCTTCCGTTGGAATATAAGGGGGATTGCAAACAAGCATATCAAATTTATTTGGATATTCTTTTGCAAGGTTGTCGTAATCGTCTTCGTCTAATGCATCAAAGCGTTTAACGTCAACGTTATCGTATGGTTGAAGGTTTTCAACTGTGTAGTTCATAGCCTTCATTGAAAGCTCAAGGGCAACCCCACTGCAATCCTCTCGTTGACTTGCAATAGCTGCGGAAATGCATCCGCTTCCAGCACAAAGATCAACGAAAGATCCGTTTTTAGGCAACGCTTTAATTGCCGCCTGAGCAAGAACCTCCGTATCGCTTCGTGGAATGAAAACTCCTGGACCTACCTTTATTTCAACTCCGAAAAAGTAACAGCTTCCAACGATATATTGAATAGGAACTCCTCTGGAGAGTCTTTTTATAACCTCTGCAACAATAACCTCGGCTTCTGTTGGAAGCTGTTGATCAAGACAAAGATATATATCTTCACGCTCAATTCCAAGCATATTGCAAATAACGAGGTCTGTAACAACAGCAGCTTCGCCTGGCATAAAGACTGCTATATTTTCTTTTGTTTCTTTTCTGAGTTCGCCAACGGTCATATTTTATTCTCCTGATTGTTCTGTTTAAGTGTTTTCCGTGTTATTATTGTTTTCTGTATTATTAGATTCGTTTTCTGTATTATTGCTGTTTTCAGTTTCTTCAGATTCCTCTTTTTCTTCGTTTGCTTTTTCTTCTTCGGCTTTTTTGATTTCTTCGTCAAAGATAACGTTTTCTTCGACAAATTCCTCAGGAAGAGCAGCTTTAAGGGACATTATTGCAATTTCAATCATTTTTTCGTCAGGTTCTTTCGTTGTGATTCGTTGCATCCAAAGTCCGGGAGCAGATAAAACTCTTGTGAAAATATTGTTGTGTTTCCCTGCAAATCTGATAAATTCATACCCGATTCCAACCGTAGGTGGGAGGAGAGAAAGTTTAAGAAGCGTTCTCAAAAGCGTATTTGAAACGTCAAAAAATTGTGTTGCGTTAATGATAGTTGTGGCAACGGTCATAACAGCTATTGAAATTATAAGTATAACGAAAATGAAAGAAGTTCCGCATCTTGGATGGAATCTGCTTTGTCTTTTAACGTTTTCAACTGTTAATTCTGCTCCTTCTTCATAGCAAAAAATACTTTTATGCTCTGCACCGTGATATTGATAAACTCTCTTTATATCGTTAAGTAAAGAGGAGAGGGCTATGTAGAGAATGAAAATAATAATTTTAAAAACGCCTTCTATTATGTTAAAACCCCAAGCCGGAAGATGTCCCGCGTGGTTTCCGAACCACGAAACCTTTTCAACGAGAAATTCAATTCCCTTAGCAAGCCACGATGGGAGAAGCATAAACAACAATGCAGCTAAAAGAACTCCTAAAACACTTGCAAAAACCATAATAACGTTAATTAAGGATTTTCCAAATTTCTTTTCAAGCCATATTTCAAATTTAGAGGGTTCTTCTTCCAATTCAATTCCAGCCATCTCAGCCGAGTCTGATAGAGTTTTATAAGAAAACATCATAGATTCAACGAGATTGACTATTCCTCTTATAATTGGAAGACCGAAAAATTTATATTTTTCTCTTATGCTTTTCGATTTTCCTTTTTTGATAACGTGTTCACCGTTTTCTTTTCTGACGGCTATAGCGTACGATTCTCTGCCCTTCATCATAACGCCTTCGAGAACTGCCTGACCGCCAACTCTTCCAAGACGGCAAATTGTTTCGGTTTGAGTGTTACCCTCAGTGCGTTTCAACTCGGGACAGCATTTTCCGCATTTTCCACCGCATTTTACTTTGCATATTTCTTTTATTATTGTTTTTTCTTTTATATCTTCTTTTGAATTTTGAGATTTTTTTATTTCTTTATTGTTTGAATTTGACATATTTTTCCTCCGAATGATTTTGCGAGAAATTCTGTATATGAAATATCCAGAAAAAATAGTAAAAGTTTTCTGAATTTTGCATAATACCTATTGAAATTTTTGAAAATTCATACTATTATATAATAGCACCCAATAATAATAACACAAATAAAACAAATATACAAGAGCAAATTTTGAAAAAAACAAAAACCTATTAAAAAAATAGGCATTGTTTATAAAGAGGAAATTGGTGGAAATGCAAAAAACTTTTATAAAAAACGATAATTCTTTCATCTGTGTAAATTGCGGAAAAGAGGTTTCTCCTTTGGGATATTCATCGAGAAATCATTGTCCGTTTTGTCTTTGTTCTCTTCACGTTGACGTAAACCCAGGGGACAGAGCTTCCGATTGCGGAGGGCTTCTTGTTCCAAAACAGGTTTTGCCCGATTCAAAAAAGGGGTATATTATAGTTCATAAATGCTTGAAATGTCATTCCATAAGAAGAAACAAAAGTGCAAAGGATGACAATACAGAGCTTCTTATAAAATTAACTAACCCCGATAACGGTTGGAAATGAGAGGGAAATATGGGAATATTCAAAAAAGATAATAAAAAAATTGAGATAAATAAGGCGTTAAAAGGTCCTTCTGTTCCATACGTAAGAAGAGCTCCTTCAAAAAAAGAAAAGGAATATATGGAGAAAAGGTCATTTTTCTCAATATCAGGTTTTAACGATACTCTTGGAATTATAATTGCTGTTTTGGTGTCTTTCGTTGGAACGTATCTGTTTCTACCGAGACACGGTGTTTTATCTTCTGTTCCTATAGTTATAGTTTGTGGTTTTATCTGTGCTTTTATAAACGTAAGTGAGCTTTTAAAGATAGCTTTGTTTTTCGTTTCTCCTTTTTCTGTTTCTCTTCTTCTTGGAAAAGAGGTTTCAAAGTCTTTTATTCTTGGAATTGTTTGTTCTTTGATATATTTATTTTTATATGCTTCGGTTTATTTTTTCAAAAAGAAAAAAATAGCAATGAAGGCGGTTTCTGCAACCTTTCTTCTTTTTGCCCTTTCCATTCACGTTTTTATGAATTCAACTCCTTGGAACGTGCTTTCAAGTAAAAAAGCCTTGTTGGAATACGTAACGGGAAGTTATTCGTCTGAACCGATTAATGCATCTGAAATTGAATTTAATTATTGGAATAGAACTTATAGCCTTGAGCTTGTTCCGAAAAATAATGCGGGAGTTTCTCTCGACGTTGTTTTGAAAAACGGAAACGTTGTTAAGGACGAATACGTTGAATATGCCGAAAAAGCAAATATGCTCGTTGGAATGGGGCAGATAACTTATGTTATTAGAAATTTATACCCAGAGCTTAAATTTTACGTTGAGGGCGATAGGATATGCGGTTATCCTTTTTCCGTTTCAGCTTCGGTTATTCCAAAAGCCGACTATTCAAGATATATGGATTTTAGCGTATATTTTACCTCATATAACGGAGCAAAGGAATTTGCAAATCTTTCAGAAAGGTGTTACAGAGCCTTGATAACAAGTGGTTTTTGTTGTCGTTCAATAACGTTTTATGGTGGAATTGGAACGAAATACGTTGCAAAAATTGAAGTCCCATTCAATTCGTTAACAGAAGAGCTTTCATATTTTGTTAAACCGTATTTTGAAAAAGGATTCGTTTATACCTCTCTTGAAAAACATAATTAATCTCTTGAAAAACATCATCAAGAAAAAAATGTTGTTTTAAGTGAAAATTAATATTTGAGGTTTATACTGTTTCATAGCAAAAAATATGATGGAGAGTGTTTTTTATGAAAAGATGTTTTGTTGCAGTATCTTCAATAGTTTTATTATTCCTTTTGGGCGTTTACGCTTTGGGGGCGGGGAGCTTTTATTCTGAATATTCGGGAAACTATCTCATTTTGCTTCCCGACAGTAAAACTAATAAAGACCTTTCTTCTTCCCTTGGAGGCGTTGTTTATACAGATTCTGCTTTAACCTTAAAGGCGGCAGATTCTTCCGTTGCGGCAACGGGAAGATATTTTTCTCTTTCGGGAAAGAAATATGAAATAATCGTAAAAGGCGATAAAGACGGAGATGGATTTGTTTTATATTCCGATATTTCTTCGGCAAAAAATGCCTTTAAGGCTTCTCTTTCGTCTGAAAGAGATATGCATATTTACGACGTGAACAGAGACGGGAAATTTACCGCAACAGACTATATTCTTATGAAGGCTCATACAACGGGGTATAAAAAAATAGCAGAAACCTTCGTTCCGGATAAAAACGAATCTTCAACTGAGGTTTCTGAGGAATCTTCAATCGATCCCGATTGGGTTAATCAATGCGAAATATCCGTATCAGGCGGTAAAACAATAATAAACGGAACGGGTGCTTCGGTTTCAGGAAACGTTATCAATATAACCGAGGGCGGAGAATATACGGTAAGCGGAAAAATAACAAACGGAATGATTCAGGTTAATTCAACAGCAAAGGTTAAAATAAGGCTGAGCAATGCGGATATTTCAAATAGCTCAGGTCCTGCAATTCTTTTCGCTTCTGCGGATAAGGCTTTCATAACAGTGGCAAACGGAACTGTTAACAGGCTTTCGGACGGTTCTTCATACACAAACGGAAAAGGAACGATTCATAGTGAAGCAGACCTTGAAATTAAGGGTAAAGGAACTCTATACGTTACCGCTAATTACAGACACGGAATTTCTTGCGATGAAGACCTTTCAATAGAAAACGGAATAATCACAATTCAAAACGCTGTTAAAGACGGAATACACGCAAAAAAGAGCGTTGAAATAATAGGCGGAGATATAACTATTAAAAATTGCGCTGGAGATGCGGTTGATTGTGAGGGAACTTCTTCATTAACAAAAGGAACCGTAACTATAACGGGGGGTAAACTCACAGTAACGGATGTTACGGGAGATGGGATCAATGCCCTTGGAAACGTTGCAATAAACAATGGTGTTGTTAATATTTCAACTCAGGCAGACTGTATTAAAACAGATGCATACGTTTACGTTTCGGGAACTGCTTCTCTTACTCTTAATGCGGGTTCAGACGGAATAAATTCCGTTAAAGGTATAAACGTTTCCGCGGGAACAATTAAGGTTAATGCAACGGAATATACTTTAAAATCCGATGCTAATATTTCAATAACGGGCGGTTCTTTAACTCTTGAAGGAGTGAAAGAAAAGATATACGCTGTTGGAAACGTTAACATTGCCGCAGGTACTGTTAAATAGAAAATAATTAAACGCATATAGACATTTAAAAATATTGGTTTTAAAATATTGAAATTTTTATTTTTAAAGATATTGCTTTTAAAGATATTGATAATATTACTTTTTAAAAAAGAAAATATTACTTTAAAAAAATATTGTTTTTTTGAAAAAAACTATTGAAATTCAAAAAAAAGTAATGTATAATAAAAAAGTGTTAATTAGATTTTTTATTTGAAAACGTTTGGGCAAACTTTGATAATTTTATAGTAAACCATTGTATTATATATTGTAAACCTCATAATAAAATACAATGTATTAGAAATTTTATTTAAAGTTTCTGACGTTTTGTGCTTTTTCTGATTCGTTAAAAAATATTTGATTCAGGGGAGAAAGTAAATTTGAAAAACTTTATCAACTGTGAATTTTCAAAAGATAATAATCAAAAAAAAGAAACTATAAATATTGCAATAGACGGTCCTGCGGGTTCGGGAAAAAGTACTCTTGCAAAATTACTTGCATCACGTTTAGGATACGTTTATATTGATACGGGTGCATTATATAGAACAATAGGATATTTCGTATATAAATCCGGAGTCGCTTCTGACGATGCTGAAAAAGTCGTTGAGCTTTTACCCAAAATTGATATTTCTATGAGTCTTGTTGATGGTGCGGGTGTTGTTTTCCTTGATGGAAACCCAGTTGGAAATGAAATAAGAACTTCTGAAATGTCTGTTTATGCGTCAAACGTTTCAAAAATTCCCGAAGTTAGAGAGTTTTTGCTTGAAATTCAAAAGAATATTGCTTTAACCAATAACGTTATAATGGATGGCAGAGATATCGGAACGGTTGTTTTGCCTGATGCTCAGGTGAAAATTTTCCTTGTTGCTGACGATGAAAGCAGAGCAAAAAGAAGATTTGAGGAATTAAAAGCAAAAGAAAAGTCAAACGAATCAAATAAAAATTCAAGTGAAAGCAAAATAACCTTTGAACAGGTTAAAAACGATATGATTTGGAGAGATAAAAACGATTCCGAAAGAAAAATCTCTCCCGCTGTTCCCGCCGAAGATTCAGTTATGTTGAATAACAGCGAATTAAACTGTGAAGAAACGGTTGAAGCAGCGTTAGAAATCATAAGAAAGAAGCTCAATTAATGTATAGTTTTGTTTATTATCTTTTTTATCCTTTTTTTCGCCTTTTCTGTCATTTCAAAGTTGAAGGCAGAGAAAATATACCAAAAGGAAATTTTATAGTTATTGCTAATCATACTGCGTATAAAGATCCATTAATTCTTGCTTATGCAGTTAAGAAAAAAAATATAAGATTTATCGCAAAAAGCGACCTACAGAGATTCTGGTTTTTCAAGATTGTTTTTAAGGCTTTGAACGTAATTGCAATAAAAAGAAATTCAAGCGATATGAATGCTTTAAGAGAATCGGTTGCTGCTCTCGAAAATGGAGACAGCCTTTGTATTTTCCCACAAGGAACGAGAATCAAAAAAGAACCGCCAAAAAAAGAACAGGCGTTGGCAGGTGTTGGTCTTATAATTGCCCGTTCAAAATGCAACGTTCTTCCCATTGCTATAAAGTATCCAGACAATTTGGGCGGTTGCAGAAAAATTAAGGTTTCAATCGGAAAGCCTATATCTTATGATGAATATATGGTTCCTGATGAAAACGGTGAACCTCCAAGACGAGTTGAAACAGCGCAAAGGGTTTTTGAAGAGGTTTGCCTTATGCACGAAAAAATGTAAAACATTAAATTATGCATAATCAACAAAAAATATCAAAAAAATGACAAAGAAACAATTTAGTTTATATATAGTTTAAATTAAGGGCGTATACTGTGCTTATTGTAGTGGCAGTATATCGTGGTATGGCGGTATTATGTCAATGGAAATTGTTTTGGCTTCTTCCGCGGGCTTTTGTTTCGGAGTGAGACGAGCTGTCAAACTTCTTGAAGAAGAGCTTGAAAAACAGTCTGAAATATATTCTCTCGGAGAAATTATTCATAACAGAATTTTCGTTTCTAACCTTGAAAAAAGGGGAGTTAAGATAATAGATTCTTCTGATATCCCTTTATTAAAAAAAGGAAGTTGTGTTTTTATACGAACTCACGGTGTTGAAAAAGGCGTATACAGCCTTTTAGAAGAAAACGGACTTTGTTATACTGATGCAACTTGTCCATACGTAAAAAAAACTCATACTATTGTTGAAAACGAAACGAAAAACAAAATTCCGTGTATTATCTTTGGAGATTCAAATCATCCTGAGGTAAAGGGGATAAGAAGCCATTGTGAAGGTGAATCTTTTATTGTTAATTCAAAAGAAGAGCTTTCAGAGCTGTTTAATTCCCTCGGTGAAAGCAAAATAAAGGCTTTTTGCCAAAGCGGACTCGTTATGCTCGCCCAAACAACTTCAAAGCTCTCAGAATGGGAAAAATGTTCTGAGTATATAAAAAAAATAATTCCTTGCGCGAAAATTTTTGATACAATATGCAGAGTAACGGAAGAAAGGCAAAACGAAGTGAGAAAACTTGCTTCTGTTTGTTGTTGTACTGTTGTTGTGGGAAGTCCCACAAGCTCAAACACAATTAAGCTATATGAAACTGCTGTTGATGCATCAGGAACAAGCGAAAACGTTTTCTTTGCCGAAAGCGGTAAGGATATTTCGGGAATAATAAAAAAAATAAATCAGATTAAAAAAACAAAAAATTTAAATAAAGTAGCTGTTACGGCTGGAGCGTCAACTCCATCCGAAATTATACAGGAGGTTATTAGTAATATGACAGAACAAGACAAGAAGGAGCTTAGCTTCGAGGAAATGCTTGACCAAAGCTTCAAATCATTAAGAACAGGAGAAAGGGTTACGGGTATTATTTCGTCGGTTAGCCAGGCTGAGATTCAAGTTGACTTAGGAATAAAACATACAGGTATACTGCCATATGACGAAGTAACCGCTGAATCCAACGTTGATTTAGTTGCAACGTATAAGGTTGGCGATCCTATTGAAGTTATTGTTTCTAAATTCAATGATGTTGAAGGAACAGTTCAACTCTCTAAAAAACGCATCGATATGATGAAACTCTGGGAAAAGGTTAAAGTTGCTAATGAAAATGACGAGCTTCTTATAGGTGTTGTTAAAGACATCAATAAGGGCGGCGTTGAAATTTCATACGGCGGACTTAAGGTTTTTGTTCCTGCTTCAAGAACAGGCGTTGCAAGAGGTGGCGACCTTAACACTCTCAAAGGAAAGGAAGTACGTTTCAAGATTCGTGAAGTTGATGAAGGAAGAAAACGTCTTATAGGCGGAATTATCGGACTTTCCAATTCTGAAAGAAAGAAAGAAAGAGAAGATTTTATCAACTCTCTCGTTGTTGGACAGAAATTCGTTGGCGAAATCAAATCAATAATGTCCTATGGAATTTTCGTTGCGATCGGCCCTGCAAAGGGAATGGTTCATATCAGCGAACTTTTCTGGAAGAGACTCAGACCTATTGCTGACTACTATAACGTAGGCGATAAAATCGAAGTTTATATCAAGGGCGTTGAAGAAGTTAACGGCGAAAAACGTATCTCTCTTGGATACAAAACAGAAGCAAACAACCCTTGGGCAGCTTTCAAAGCAAACTACAACGTTGGGGATGTTGTTGACGTTAAAATCGTTAGCCTTAAAGAATTTGGTGCATTTGCAGAAATTCTTCCCGAAGTTGATGGACTTATTCATAAGTCTCAGATCGGTGCAAAAACAGTTGCTAACCCTGCAACAGTTCTCAGCTTAGGCGATGTTGTTAAGGCTCAGATTACAGCTATTGACGAAACAGACGAAAATAACACAAAGATTAGCCTTTCTATGAAAGCATTGCTTTCTGAAGAAGAACTCGCAGCTGCAAACGAAACCTATTCAATGGACGATGCTCCTGTTGTTTCCGCAACAGAAGAAGCAGCTCCCGCAGAAGCAGTTGAAGAAGCTCCCGTTGCTGAAACAGCTGAAGCTCCTGCAACAGAAGAAACCGCTGAATAATTAAAAACTAATATTAACTGCCACGGTTTTCCGTGGCAGTTTTCATTTCAATATAAGAACCTTCAAAAAATAGAAAAAATACTATTGACAAATGAGAAAAAATATTATATAATGTCAAGGCTGAACTAAATCAATGCTAATGTAGCACAGGGGTAGTGCAGCTGATTCGTAATCAGCAGGTCGGGGGTCCGAATCCCCCCATTAGCTCCAAAAGTCCGATGAGAAATCATCGGACTTTTATTTGATTCTTTTTATTAGATTTTTGTTTTGATTATTTTCCATAATTATACTTAAAAATTGTTCATAAGTGTTTGTTTATTTGTATTTGCTAAGCTATTTTTTATATAAAAATATACTTGACATTGAAATGCAAGATAATTATAATAGGTCTTGAGACAAAGGTGCGTTGGAAATATAATATCAAAGACAATCAAAGATAATTGAAGTCAAAAAGATAAAAAAGCCAAAAAACAAAAGACAAAAGACAAAAGACAAAAAACAATAATTTTAAAAGACAATAAAAACAAAAAAACAAAAAAATAATAAAACAGAATAAAACTAATCAAAGAAAGGTAATACGAAAATGAAAAAAATATTTACGCTATTTCTTGCATCTATAATAGTTGCTTCTTTTGTTTCTTGCGGGGAAGAAGAAAGCTCCGTTGTTTCTGATAATTCTTCTGTTTCTGTAAATTCTTACGAGGAAGTATCAAAGGATTTGTCTAACTCAGCCGAAGAATCTAAGGCGGAATCAGCAGAAGAATCCGCAACTGAGTCTACAGAAGAATCCACAGCTGGCTCGGTAGAAGAATCTAAGGCAGAATCATCAGAAGCATCAGCAGAAGAGTCTGCCGTTGAATCTACAGAAGAATCTGAGGCGGAATCAGAAGAAGAATCTACATCTGAATCTACAGAAGAATCTACAGAAGAATCTACAGAAGAATCTACAGAAGAATCGGCTGAAGAATCTACAGAAGAATCGGCTGAAGAATCTACAGAAGAATCGGCTGAAGAATCTAAGGCAGAAACATCTGAAGACGTTTCTGAGGAGTCGTCAGAAGAAATATCTCTTGAAGATCCCGAAGATGCTGCTTCTTTAAAAGAAACGATGTCATATAAGCTCATTACTTCTATTGATGTTTCAAAAGGCTTTCACTTTACAATGTCAGCTTCTCAACAATCTACTACAATATCTATGAACACAGGTATTTTAGGCGATAAATATTACTCTGACAGTGTTTCTCCCTTTGGTGCTACAAAGACTATTATTAAAGACGGTAAAAAATATCTTCTTAATTCTATGACTAAAACATACACTGTTACTGATTCTGAACAAACGATTTCCGAAATTATGACAGGATTTATTGATAGCATTTTTGGTTCTTCTGAATATGTTGAAACTATCAGAGAAGAAATGAACGGAGTTGTATATCTCGTTGATTGCTTTAAGTCAACTGGGGACGGAAGTGAAGCTAAAATATATATTAATGCTGATAATAAGGTTGAATATATGTTAATAATGGGAGCACTTTTCGAGACTGAAATGGGTGAAACACTTCCTGAAGGATGTTTTGATATTCCCGATGATTACGTTGAAGCAAAGGCAGAATAATCCTTTTGTAATTTGAAAAAATTCTTATAGTAGCTTTTTAAAGGTGCATTAAGATTTTCTGTTAATTTGAATTTTTTTCAATCCCCTTGATTTCAGATTGGGGCTGTTGCAAGTGCGAAAAAAAATTGCATTTGCAGCAGCTTTTTAGTTTGTTGGAGAAAAAATGATGCAAAAAACAAAAAAATCCTCAAAAAGAGGATAAAAATTGCATAACGAAAAGAGAGGTGTAAAAACCTCTTT
>JAZNJM010000032.1:0-11690 GCA_045578045.1 Eubacteriales bacterium
CCATTAAGATAGTAGCATCATCTCGGTCGAGTTCTACAACTTCACATCTCAGGGTTTCAAATCCTGCAAGTTCGCTTGCTCGTTTTCTTCTGTGACCTGAAATGAGTTCGTATCTGCCATCTTCCTTTTGGCGAACAGTAGCGGGTGTGATAACGCCACGCTCTTTGATGCTCTCAACGAGCTGCTTCATATCCTCATCGTCACGCACTTTATATGGGTGTTCGGGGAAATCGTCAATCAGCTCTATGGGAATATCTCGGATTTTGGCGAGCTTTTCATCATCTCTCATTTCCTGAGTCGAGAAAATGTCATCGAACTTGGGCAGAGTGAAGTCGCTCTTTCTTCCTGCCATCGGCTAACACCTCCTTTGAAAATTCGGTGTAGGCTTTAGACACCGTGCTATTGGGTTCGTAGGCATAAATGCTTTTGCCTTTGGAACTGACCTCTGCCGCTTTGATTGCAATGGGAATGTGGGTGTTATATATC
Source organism: Eubacteriales bacterium (assembly GCA_045578045.1). GTDB lineage: Bacteria > Bacillota > Clostridia > Oscillospirales > CAG-382 > SIG653. Next base: position 487 of record JAZNJM010000032.1, read on the forward strand.
TTAATATAACTACCGAAGTTCTCACGCAAAGCATCTATGGTGCTTTTGGCAAGGTTTGTTCTGTTGTCTACAAGGGTTAAGAGAATACCGTCTATTCTAAGTTTTGGATTGATATGCTTCTTTACCTTTGTAATTGTTCTCATCAACTGAGTCATACACTTCGCCGGAAGATAATGAGCCTGAACGGGAATGATTACGCTATCTGCCGCCGATAAAGCATTAAGAGTCATCATACCGAGCGAAGGTGAGCAGTCGATTATAATATAATCGTAATTGTGCTTTACTTCGTTTAGGTAGTTTCTCAAAATGGCTTCACGGTTCATTGCGGTTACAAGACTGATTTCAAAATCGAAAAGGTCGCTGTTTGAGGGAATAAGGTCAACACCTTCTTTATGATGCAGTATACCTTTCATTGGCTCTTTGCATTTATCCTGCATAACTTCAACCATTTTGTCCGGTAATGCAATAGGGAGATTGTCTGTATCTTGCCATCCAAGACAAGTTGTGAGGTCGCCCTGCGGATCGGCATCTACAAGGAGTACCTTTTTACCTTGCATTGCCAAGCCTACGCCTAAGTTGACTGTGGTGGTCGTTTTACCAACACCGCCTTTTTGATTGCATATAGCAATCGTATTGCAGTTAGGCATTGTCTGTTCTCCTTTCTAATAAATTCATAGTTGTAATGGAAAACTATGTACTTGAACGGATCATTTCCTAACCGTTCGTGGCAATATTTGTTCTCAACGCCCCTTGCCAAGCCAATAGCTTTGGGTAATCACTAAGGAACAGACTGCTAATCTGTATCATAGGAATTTCACCTCTGCCGGGTTCTCCGCCAGCTCCGTAGAGAAGTATCATTATCATTTTGACTGTCATCGCCATATCAGGAGCAACCCGATACTTATAATGGGAGTTCTCGCTACTCATAAAATAGGAGTCACGGCGTACCCATTAAAGTGGCTATCATCAAAAATAAAGTCTTAGTGAAAGACTATTCAGTTGTCAAACTTCGAGTGAAAAGTCATCCTAATCGGAGTTAGGAAATAACCCTTTCACTCATTTGGACAAAGGGGTGCGTTTTGGACACCCATTTTTGATGATTTTCCGAAAAAAATTCAAAAAAATTTTTTTGCAACAAAAAAAGCCGCCTGCTTCAATAAGAAACAGACGGCTCAATACATCTATATATATTTGATTTTTACCATTCTTTGTTTAGCAAAACTTACCTTATAAATAACTTCATCAACTGCATCAGTATATCGACCTTCAGCTATAAGTTTATTTTTGAGATCAACAAGTACCTGAATAATTCGGCTTCGTTCATCATCTGATAAATAAAGATAATACTTTCTTCCTCTCATATTATTGCCCTCCAATCTTCACTTATATAATATAGATGGATGACAATTAATTCAAATGTGCTTTTAACCACAAAGCCACTTTGTACGATTTCATCTGTTGCAAAAATGATTTGAAATTAGCGTGTTGCAAAAGTGTTGCAAAACCAAATCCGCAAAAATAAAGAAACCCGAAAACCCTTGTAAAATAAGGGTTTTCGGGTACATCAAAACCTATTTGGATTATTCCCACTCGATTGTGCCTATGGGTTTAGGTGTGAGGTCATAAACAACGCGGTTAACGCCTCCAACTTCGTTAGTTATGCGGGAAGTGATTTTATTGAGGACTGAATATGGAATTTCTTCGATTGTTGCAGTCATAGCATCAACTGTATTGACAGCACGAATAATAGCAAACCAGCCTTCATATCTTTTTCCATCTTTAACACCAACGCTTTTTACGTTTGGCATAGAGATAAAATACTGCCAAACTTTTTTTGAAAGACCGCATATTTCAAATTCTTCTCGAAGTATCGCATCTGCTTCTCTTAAAGCGTTAAGTCTTTCTCTATCAATAGCACCAAGGCAACGAACACCAAGTCCAGGACCTGGAAAAGGTTGTCTATCAACCATTGAAGACGGAAGCCCTAAAGCTCTTCCAACCTCACGAACTTCATCTTTATAAAGAAGCTCAAGGGGTTCAATTAAGCCTTCAAAATCAACGTCATCAGGCAAACCTCCAACGTTATGATGAGCCTTAACACCTTTACTTTCTATAATATCGGGATAAATAGTCCCCTGAGCAAGAAAAGAGATTCCTCTGATTTTTCCCGCTTCTTCTTCAAAAACTCTGATAAATTCTTCACCGATTATTTTGCGTTTTGCTTCAGGATCGGAAACATCAACAAGTTTATCAAGAAATCTGTCTGTTGCATCAACGTAAACCAAATTTGCATCAAGCTCATCGCGAAAAACTTTTATAACCTCTTCGCTCTCGCCTTTTCTCATGAGACCGTGATTAACGTGAACACAGATTAACTGTTTTCCTATTGCTTTAATAAGTAATGCGGCAACAACAGATGAATCAACTCCGCCAGAAAGAGCAAGAAGAACTTTTTTGTTTTCAACACGGGAAGTTATTTTTTTTACTTGTTCATCAATAAACTTTTCTGCCAACTCTTTTGTTGTTATTCTTTCCATTGAGTCCGGTCTGAAAACTGTTTGGGTTGTTTTTTCTTCCATTTATTGTTCCTCCAATCAAATTAGTTATAATATTTAACAGCAGCTTCAAACATACGGATATTATAATTACCCGGAACGTTTTTATACAAGCCATTTCCAACACGTTCACTATGTCCCATTTTGCCGAATACTCTTCCATCGGGAGAGGTTATACCTTCAATAGCATACATAGAATTATTAGGATTAAACTGAACGTCAAGTGTTGCATTTCCGTTTTCATCAACGTATTGAGTTGCAATTTGACCATTTTCCGCCAGCTTCTTTATTAAAGCCTCATCAGATAAAAATCTACCCTCACCATGAGATATTGGGACTGAATAAATATCACCTACATTTGTATACGAAAGCCAAGGAGATTTATTAGAAGCAATACGTGTTCTGACTATCTTAGATTGGTGTCTTCCTATTGTATTAAAAGTAAGCGTTGGACAAGTTTCATCTGTATCAATTATTTTTCCAAATGGAACAAGGCCAAGTTTTATTAAAGCCTGGAAACCGTTACAAATACCGCAGATAAGACCATCCCTATCATTAAGAAGATTATGAACACCTTCTTTTATTGCGGCGTTACGGAAAAACGCAGTTATAAACTTTCCGCTTCCATCAGGTTCATCACCGCCAGAAAATCCACCAGGAATAAAAATAATTTGAGAATCCTTTAAAGAATTTGCAAAGCGTTCTACACTCTTTTGGATTCCAATAGCTGAAAGATTATTTATAACAAGAATTTCAGGTTCAGCACCCGCATCTCTTACAGCTTTTGCTGAATCAAATTCGCAGTTTGTTCCAGGGAACGCAGGAATAAGAACTTTAGGTTTTGCAATCTTTGAAACTGAAAATCTATGAATCTCACCACTATAATTAAAGTTTTCAACGTTTGATTTTGGATGTTCGATATTGCAATTATAAACGCTTTCAAGTTTGTTTTCGTAAATATCAGAAAGTTTTGAAAGGTTTATACTCTCATTATTGTATGATATTTCTCCATTGTTATTTACAACGCCAAGGAATATACCATCATCAATATCACAATCTACTTCAACGACAAAGCAACCGTATGAATATCCGAACAAGTCATTTAAAGAAAGGTTTTCACTATAATCAAAGCCAAATCCATTTCCGAAAGCCATTTTCATAACAGCTTCTGCAATACCGCCCATTCCGGTTGTATAACAAGATACTGCCTTTCCCTCTCTCATAAGCATATTAACTTTTTCAAAAATGGAAAGCAATGAATCTGTATCAGGAAGATTATTTTCATTATACTCAGGCTTGAAAATTACAACTTTATTTCCCGCTTTCTTAAATTCGGGAGAAACTATATTTTTCGTTTTTGAAGTTGTTACAGCAAAAGAAACCAACGTTGGAGGGACATCAAGATTTTCGAAAGAACCACTCATAGAGTCTTTACCGCCGATAGAACCAATTTCAAGCTCCATTTGAGCTTTGAATGCACCAAGAAGTGCTGATAAAGGTTTTCCCCAACGTTTGCTGTCTTTTCCAAGTCGTTCAAAATATTCCTGGAATGTTAAGTATACGTCTTTAAATTCCGCACCTGTTGCAATAAGCTTACAAACAGATTCAACAACAGCAAGATATGCACCGTGATATGGACTTTGCTCAGAAATAAATGGATTATATCCAAAAGACATAAGAGAGCAATCGTCTGTATGCTTTTTCTCAACGGAAATTTTCTGAACCATAGATTGAATTGGAGTTATCTGATTTTTACCGCCAAATGGCATTAAAACAGTTCCCGCACCAATGGTAGAGTCAAAACGTTCGCTAAGACCACGCTTTGAACATATATTTAAATCATCTGCCAATGCAAGATAATTATCTGTAAAAGAACCTTTTATTTCTTTATCAATAAATTTTGCCTTTGCAGGAGAAACATCAATATGTTTATCAGCACCATTTGAATTTAAAAATTCTCGGCTTATATCAACGATTTTCTTTCCGTTCCAATTCATAACAAGGCGTTTTTCTTCTTTAACAACGGCAACAGGACAAGCCTGAAGATTTTCTGTTTCTGCAAGAGCGAGGAATTTATCAACGTTTTCTGCTTCAACAACAACAGCCATTCTTTCCTGCGATTCACTTATAGCAAGTTCTGTTCCGTCAAGACCTTCGTATTTTTTTGGAACAGCATTAAGGTTTATTTCAAGACCGTCAGCAAGTTCACCTATTGCAACAGATACACCGCCAGCACCAAAATCATTACATCTCTTAATAAGTCTTGAAGCCTCTTTATTTCTGAAAAGACGCTGGAGCTTTCTTTCTTCAGGAGCATTTCCCTTTTGAACCTCAGCACCGCAAGTTTCAACAGAATGTGCATTATGTGCCTTTGAAGAGCCTGTTGCACCACCAATTCCATCTCTTCCAGTGCTTCCGCCTAAGAGTATTACAACATCTCCAGGAGAAGGAACTTCTCTGCGTACGTTTTCAGCGGGAGCAGCAGCAATTACTGCACCTATTTCCATTCGTTTTGCAGCATAGCCAGGGTGATATATTTCGTCAACGATACCCGTTGCAAGTCCTATTTGGTTTCCGTATGAAGAATAACCCGCCGCCGCCGTTGTTACAATTTTTCTCTGTGGAAGTTTTCCTGGGATTGTTTCAGAAACGCTCTTTAATGGATCAGCTGCTCCTGTTACACGCATAGCACCATATACATATGAACGTCCTGAAAGTGGATCTCGAATAGCACCGCCAATACAAGTTGCAGCACCGCCAAAAGGCTCTATTTCTGTTGGATGATTATGAGTTTCATTCTTGAAGAGCAAAAGCCAAGGCTCTGTTATTCCGTCAACTTCAACATCAATTTTAACTGTACAAGCGTTTATTTCTTCGCTTTCATCAAGTTTTGAAAGTTTTCCGTTTTTCTTTAGATGACGAACAGCTATCGTTGCAATATCCATAAGGCAAACGGGCTTTGTTCTTCCAAGATTTTTGCGAACTTCAAGGTATTCATTATAAGTTTTCTGAAGAAGCTCATCTTCAAATTTAACGTTATCTATAACAGTTAAAAACGTTGTATGTCTGCAATGATCTGACCAATACGTATCAATCATTTTTATTTCTGTTATAGTTGGATCTCTTTTTTCAGAAATAAAATATTTCTGACAAAAAGTAATATCGTCTATATCCATAGCAAGTCCGTTTTTGGATATGAAATCAGAAAGTCCTTCTCTGTCAAGAGTTGTAAATCCATTGAGCGTTTTTACTTCGGTTGGAATATCATATTCCACAATCAAAGTTTCAGGCTTTTCAAGAAGAGCTTCACGGGATTCAACGGGGTTTATTACATATTTCTTTATAGCTGTAATATCTTCTTCGGTAAGGTCTCCATACAAAGCATAAACCTTTGCGGTTTTAACTGTTGGACGATCTCCCATTGAAATTATCTGAATACACTGAGCAGCAGAATCTGCCCGTTGGTCAAATTGTCCAGGCAAAAACTCAACAGCAAAAACACATTTTGCATCTTCAACGTCTATTGTTTCAGTTGCTATATCAAGCTGTGGTTCTGAAAAAACTGTATTAACAGCGTATGAAAACAACTCTTTGGATATATTATCTGCATCGTATCTGTTAAAAATACGAACATCTTTAAGACTTTTAATTTCAAGAGAAGAATTAATGTCTGAAAGCATTGATTTTGCTTCGTTTGCCAACTCTTTTTTCTTTTCAACAAATATACGGTAAACCATTTCTACCCTCTCTTATTTTTTATTTGCCATTAAGGCACGTTTTCCAATATCTTTTCTATAATATGCGTTTTGAAATTTAATTTTTTCAACCTTTGCATATGAGCTTTTTATAGCTTGTTCAAGACTGTCTTCAACAGAAGTTACACCGAGAACTCTACCACCGCTTGTTACGAGCTTACCACCTTTCAAAGCACCGCCCGCAACATAAACATTCGAAGAAATATCTTCGGGAATTGTTATCTCAAACCCTTTTTCATAGTTTTGAGGATATCCATCTGATGCCATTATTACGCAACACGCATTTTTATTACTGAATTTAACTTCTATATTATCAAGAGTTTCATTCGTTACATTTTGCATTACTGTTAAAAGGTCGGTTTCAAGCAATGGAAGAACAACCTGCGTTTCAGGATCGCCGAATCGACAGTTATATTCAATAACCTTAGGACCTTTTTCCGTTAGCATCAGACCGAAATACAAACATCCCTTAAAGGTTCTTCCCTCTTCATTCATCGCATTCATTGTTGGAATAAAGATTTTATCCATACATTCAGAGGCAATTTTTTCAGAATAATATGGGTTTGGAGCAACCGTTCCCATACCGCCCGTATTAAGACCTGTATCGTTATCACCAACGCGTTTATGGTCCATAGAAGAAACCATTGGAACAAGAGTTTTTCCGTCTGTAAAAGCGAGAACGGAAACCTCTGGCCCTGATAAAAACTCTTCAACAACAATTTTATTTCCGCTATTGCCGAAAACCTTATCGAGCATCATAGAACGGACTGCTGATTTTGCTTCTTCTCTTGTTTGAGCAATAATAACCCCCTTGCCCAAGGCGAGACCATCAGCTTTTATTACTGTTGGTATAGGAGCGTTTTCCAAATACGCCAGAGCATCATTTGCGTTTTCAAATACTTCATATTCAGCAGTTGGGATATTGTATTTTTTCATAAGGTTCTTTGAAAAGACCTTACTTCCTTCTATAATAGCTGCGTTTTTAGATGGTCCAAAACAAGGAATTCCTTTACTTTCCAATGAATCAACTGCACCAAGAACCAACGGATCATCAGGAGCTACAACTGCATAATCAATTTTATTTTCAACAGCAAAAGAAACTATTGCTTCTATATCGGTTGCTTTTATATTAACACATTCTGCATCAGCAGAAATTCCACCATTTCCAGGAAGTGCGTATATTTTTGAAACCGATTCATTTTCTTTTATTTTTTTTATAATGGCGTGTTCTCTTCCGCCACCACCGACAACAAGTATTTTCATAATATTACCTTTCGGAATTAAGTTTTTTAAAAAATCAATGATGGAAAAGTCTCATACTTGTAAATGCCATTGACATTCCGTATTTATTACAGCAATCTATAACAGCATCATCACGAATTGAACCGCCTGGTTGTGCTATATATCTTACACCGCTTTTATATGCTCTTTCAATATTATCGCTAAATGGGAAAAATGCATCTGAACCTAATGCAACGTTGTCTTTTGTTGCAAGGTATTCTCTTATTTCATTTTCAGATAAAGGTTCGGGACGAGTTGTGAAGTATTTCTGCCAGATTCCTTCTGCACAAACGTCTTCTTCATTTTTATTTATATAACCGTCTATAACGTTATCTCTGTCAGGTCTTCCTATATCAGAACGGAAAGGAAGGTTTATAACCTTTTCGTGTTGACGCAAGAACCACGTATCAGCTTTTGTTCCAGCAAGTCTTGTGCAATGGATTCTTGATTGCTGACCTGCTCCAACACCGATAGCTTGTCCGTCTGTTGCAAAGCAAACAGAATTTGACTGTGTATATTTAAGCGTTATTAAAGCAATAATCAAATCTCTTACAGCTTCTTCTGTCATATTTTTGTTTTCTGTTACAACGTTTGACAAAAGCTCTTTATTAATCTTGAAATTATTTCTTCCCTGTTCGAAAGTTATTCCAAAAACCTGTTTTCTTTCTGATTCAGCAGGAACAAAATTTGGATCAATTTTAACAATATTATACTTTCCACCACGTTTTGATTTCAAAATCTCTAACGCTTCTGGTTCATATCCAGGAGCAATTATTCCGTCTGAAACCTCGCGTTTTATCATTTTCGCAGTTGTTACATCACAAACATCTGAAAGAGCTACCCAATCTCCAAAAGAACACATACGATCTGTTCCTCTTGCTCTTGCATATGCACAAGCCAAAGGAGACTCGTCAAGTCCATCTATATCATCAACAAAACAAGCCTTTTTAAGAGTATCGGAAAGAGGAATTCCAACAGCCGCAGAAGTTGGGCTTACGTGTTTGAATGAAGTTACAGCAGGTAAATTCAACGCCTCTTTAAGCTCTTTAACAAGCTGCCACGAATTGAAAGCATCAAGGAAATTTATGTAACCTGGTCTTCCGTTAAGAATCTCTATAGGAAGCTCACTTCCATCGTGCATATATATTTTAGATGGTTTTTGATTAGGGTTACATCCATATTTAAGTTCAAATTCTTTCATTATAATCTTCCCTTTCCGCTGTGAAATAAACTATTTTTACACAGCTTTGAAATTTAATTTATTCTGATTTTTAAAAAAATATTATTCGTTAACAAGCGGAGGCATCGTTTCAGGATTTTTCCAAACATTCCTTTGCTTTTTGTCAGCGAAATCTCTCAAAATATTAATCCATATTTTGAAAGGCTCTTTCTTTATGTGATAATCACCATCGGAGGCATACTCAACAGGCATAAAACCTCTTCCGTCAAGCATTGGCGTTGAAACGTCAACAAAGTCAATACCGTTTTCGTTGCAATATTCAAGAATTCTAATATTATATAAACGAACATTGTTGTTATTAACTCTTTCAGGATTCAATGCACCTGTTTCATACGTTCCTGTATTATAAGTTCCTGAGAGAATTACAATATGTAAATCAGGATTTTCTTCTTTTATTTTCTCAATTCCAGTTATCGTTTCATTTACTGCATTATCAATACAGTTTTGAACGGTTGAAGACTTCAATTCAGAATATGGCATTAAACCTATATACATAGATTTAGCTCCAACTGCTTTCGGAAGATCTTCGAAATTGTATGCTTCACCTTGATATTTTGGAAGGGTATTGTTTCTTTTATTGGGAGTTTGAGTTCGATTGGTCTTAAAATTCATCCCTACTCCACAACAAAATGTACTATTTCCCATTATCGATTCATCAATTTCTATCTTCCATTGAGATATATATTTCCCGAAATGCATCATAATAGAATACCCGATAAAAACAGAGTCATCAAAGAAACTGTCGAGCGGACTTATCTCAAGAGTTTCGGGAATAGGAGTAATTGGAGCATAAATATCAACTGGTGGTTTTGATTCTTCGGAAACCTCTTCTTTTGAAATTTCTTCTTCAGATGATTCTGAAACAGATATATCATCTTCAGAGTCTGCTGAATATGATTCAGATTTATCTTCTTCCACCGAAGATTCCAACGTTTCGGAAATATTAGAATCAAGAGATTCATTAATTGACGCGGAATATTCTTCTGAAACAACTGAATTATCAATATCAGAATCAGAATTATCAGTTGAAGCGTATTCAGAAGAATCTTCAAGATCAGAATTTTCAGAAGAATTTTCAAGCTCAGAATTTTCAGAAGAATTATCAAGCTCGGAATTTTCAGAAGAATCTTCAAGCTCGGAGTTTTCAGAAGAATTTTCAAGCTCGGAGTTTTCGGAAGAATTTTCAAGCTCGGAATTTTCAGAAGAATTTTCCAATTCAGACGTTTCGGATAATTCTTCTGATAAAGAGCTTTCAGATAAATCTTCAAAACTTGAAGTATCAGAAGAAGCTGATATTTCAGATTTCTCTGATAAATCCTCAAAATCTGAGGCATCAGAAAAATCTTTTGAAGATGTATCACCAGAATCAAATCCACACCCTGCAAGGAAAGGAATGCAGAAAATTATTGCAAGAAAAATCGATAACGTTGATTTTATCATTTCTGCTGTCCTCCTTCCCTATTTAGTTTTTGTTAATTATAATTTCAGAAGCTTCTGTTCCATCAAGCGGAACAGCTCTTACAAAAAGAGATACCTTATTTTCAGAGTTGAGATTTTCCCAAACAATTGAAGCAAGTTCTTCTGCTGTATCGGGAAGAGAAATTTCTTCAGGTTCTCCATAAAAAGATGGAATTGGGTTACCATCGCATTTATACGTATGAATAAAATGACCAATGCCATTTTCAGATTCATAGTTATAGAAAAACCTATTGCAAACCTCAGGTCTTCCATTTGAGCTTTTCAAAATAGAAAGTTTATAACTGAACTCATTTTTTGAAAAATCATAATTTAGCATACCTGATATTCTTGGGGTAAAGTTTGGAGCATCAGGTTCAAACTCACGGGTATAAAGGGCATCTTCAAAGGTTTTTCCTTCTTTTACAAAGTCGTAAACTGTATTTGTTTGATCCCCATTTGTTATTATATCAATATTTTCCAAAGAAAGATAAGGATTATATATTATCAAGCTCGGATCAACGAGTTTACTTTCATCAAAGGCTTTTGTTCTCATTCCACCTTCAAAACGTTCAAATATACGGTTGCGGCTATTTTCACTTCTTCCCATTATGAAATAAGCAATCATTGCCTTTTTTCCGTCTGATGATTTTCCTATAATTATTCCACGTCCGGGATAGGTATTTTCTGATAATATTTTTTTAATATCGTATAATGCCATATTATTCACCTTTATTCATAATTCTGGAGCATATAAGCTCTGTTGCTCTTGGGAGAATATTCCATTCTGCCTCTTCCATAACTCTTTTCTGCAAGATCTCAGGGGTATCGCTTTCTTTTACTTCAACAGCTTTCTGCATTATAATCTCACCGCCATCGGGAATTTCATTAACAAAATGAACTGTTGCACCCAAGTCG